>JAFTGG010000039.1 GCA_017458025.1 Oscillospiraceae bacterium
CATCGCCTGCACCGCACCCCGGCCTCTGGCTGCAGGACTCGACACCCGATCCCTACTGGATGCAGTTCGGCATCACCAATCCCAATGACAACGAGGGATTGATGGATCTCGTGAGCTGCGGCGCGCACATCGTGTTCCTCGTCACGGGGCGCGGTAACGTCGTCGGTTCGGCGGTGGGGCCGTGTATCAAAATCACCGGCAACAGCGCGACCTTCGCGCGGATGTCCGAGGACATGGACTTTGACGCCGGCCCTATCATCAGGGGCGAGCTGTCGCAGGACGAGATGGCGGTCTAGCTCGCGGAGATGGTCGCCGCCGTCGCGGGTGGCGCTCCCACCAAGAGCGAGGCGTTGGGGCATAAGGAGTTCTTTGTGCCGTACAAATATCAGGAAAAAACGGTTGCGTTCAAGCGCGGCTGTGAAGCGTAGCAGGAGGAAAACAGTATGGCTGCATTTACGGCAGAACAAATGCAAAATTTCAGCATGCAGAAGTGGTACGACCTGAGCGGTCAGGTCGCCATCGTCACCGGCGGCGCGACGGGGCTCGGCCTTGGTATCACGCGCTGTCTTGTGAGCGCGGGCGCGAAGGTCTGCGTCGTCAGCCGCACCGAGCCGGAGGGCGTGCTCTCCGAGTTCGGCGGCAAGGCGGTGTTCTATCCTTTCGATATCTCGGACACCGACCACGCGCAGGAGTTGGTGGACAAGATCGTCAAGGAGCAGGGCCGCGTCGACATCCTTGTCAACAACGCGGGCAACCACTGCAAGAAGTTTATCTGGGACATGACGGTCGAGGACTACAAGAGCGTTCTGGACGTACACCTCGTCGGTTCGTTCGCCATGACGAAGGCGGTCGTCCCGTACATGAAGGAGCAGAAGCGCGGCAGGGTCATCTTCCAGGCGAGCATGACCAGCTACATCGGTCAGCCGATGGTCGCGGGCTACTCCACCGCTAAAGCGGGCTTTCTCGGCCTGATCCACACGCTGACCGCGGAGCTCGCGGAGTACGGCGTCACGGTCAACGCCATTGCGCCGGGTTGGATCGACACGCCGATGTTTCATCAGGCGGTGGACAACGACCCGCCGCGTCTCGCGAAGATTATGAGCCGTATTCCCGCGAAGGAGGTCGGCGACCCGATGGATATCGGCATGGTCGCGGCGTTCCTGTGCAGCGACGCGGCGCGTTACATCAGCGGCACCTGCATCCCCGTCGATGGCGGCGCGCTGATCGGCTTCTGAGGAGGCGGACATGGCGAACAAATTCAGCGAAGAGCTGTTTCTGACCAACGCAACGGGCAGGCGGCTGTACCACACCTACGCCGAGAAAATGCCCATCATCGACTACCACTGCCACCTGCAACCTCAGGAGATCGCGGAGAACAAAGAGTTCGAGGACCTCGGCGAGATGTGGCTGAGCGGCGACCACTACAAGTGGCGCGCCATGCGCACCTTCGGCGTCGACGAGCGGCTTATCACCGGCGCTGCGGACTATCATGAGAAGTTCCTCGCCTTCGCCGGCATCCTGCCGAAGCTCATCGGCAACCCGATCTACATCTGGTGCGCGCTGGAGCTCAAGCGGTATTTTGACATCGACGAGCCGGTGTCCGCGAAAAACGCGGAGGAGATATACCAGAAAACCAAGGCTCTCATCCGCGAGCGGCACATGACCCGCCGCTGGTGCATGGAGCACAGTAATGTGAAGCTGGTCTCCACGACGGAGGATCCTATCGACGATCTGCGCTGGCACAAGCAGATCCAGCAAGAGAGCTTTTTCACGCGCGTCATCACAGCGTTCCGTCCCGACAAGGCGATGTTCCTCGAGCTGCCAACGTTCGATGAGTATCTTGGAAAGCTCGCGGACGCGGCGGATATGCAGATCGGCAGCTTCCACGACCTGTTGGCGGCGCTCGAAAAGCGGCTGCAATATTTCAAAGAAGTGACCGGCACGACGGTGTCCGACGACGGCGTCCCGCACTTCACCTGGGCGGACTACACCGACGCAGAGATCGAGGCGATCTTCCAAAAGGCGCGCAAAAACGAGGCGTTGACCGCGCATGAGGTCGACCAGTACCAGAGCGCCTTCCTCTTTGAGATGGCGCGCATCTACAAGCGCAATGGCTATGTGATGCAGATGCACATCGGCACCTACCTCGACGCCAACACCAAGGGCGTGAAGCTGGTGGGCCAGTCGACGGGCTTCGACTGCACGGACGACCAGTGCGCCGTGACCTCGGTGGGCGAGCTGCTCAACCGCCTGACGCTCGCGGGCGAGCTGCCGAAGCTGATCCTCTATCCGCTCGACGGCACGAAGATCGAGACCTGGGCGGTGCTCGCCGCAGGCTTCGCCGCCGACGGCGAGGGCAGGGGCGTCAAGGCGAAGGTGCAGCTCGGCGCGCCGTGGTGGTTCAACGATCAGCAGTTCGGCATCGCAAGGCAGTTTGCCGCCTGCGCGAACCTGTACCCGGTCAGCCTGTCGGTCGGTATGCTGACGGACAGCCGCAGCTTTATCTCTTATCCGCGACACGAGCTGTACCGTCGCGTGCTATGCAACTATTTCGGCGAACTAGTTGAACGCGGCGAGTATTTCTCCGATGAGGAAGAACTCGGCGCGATCATTGAGGATATCTGCTTCAACAATGTCAATGAATTTTTTGGCTTCGGGGTCAAAAATTGAGCAAACACAACAAAAAAGGACATTCCGGCGGGGATGTCCTTTTTTGAAACGGAGGCGATTTTATGCAGATCGAGGGATTTCACGGCGCGAAGCTCGAACTGGATGCGGCGGCTGATGCATGGGTCTCGGAGCGCGGGACGGCGATTATTTTTCCCGGCGGCGGCTACTCGTGGCTCTCGGATCGCGAGAGCGAACCGGTGGCGAAGGCTTTCCGGCGGTATGGCTATCGCGCGGCGATCCTGCGCTACGATGTGGCGTCGGATGTGCTGGGGCTGACGCCGATCCGGCAGGCTGCATGGGCGGTCGGGAAAATCCGGGAACTGTATCAGGGCGAGCCCGTGTATCTTGTCGGTTTCTCCGCGGGCGCGCATTGCGCTGCGAGCCTTGGCGTGCATTGGGACAATACGGATTGGGTTGGGGCTCCGCTGTTTGATGAAGTCCGACGCTATCTTGCCGATCACCGAGACGGCGGAGAGGTTGATTTTCTTCGCGACAGCACGTTATTCTGTGCCGACAGGCTCATTTTATCGTACCCTGTAATCACAAGCGGGAAATATGCGCATTGTGGCAGCTTTGAGCGTCTGTTGGGCGCGAATATGCAAGACACGGAGACCTATTTACGCGCTCTGCGGTGGTTCAGCTTGGAAACGCA
>JAFTGG010000040.1 GCA_017458025.1 Oscillospiraceae bacterium
CGATCAGGCCCTTGTCCACGAAGCTGTTGAAAAACGCGAGATCGTCGGGGCAGCGTTCCATGACGCGGCGGATGATGTGCTTGACCATCGCCTCCATGATCTCCAAATCGCCGTCGAGGTCGCAGAACGCCATCTCCGGCTCGATCATCCAGAACTCGGCGGCGTGGCGCGCGGTGTTGCTGTTCTCCGCGCGGAACGTGGGCCCGAAGGTGTACACGTCGCCGAACGCCAGGGCGAAGTTCTCGGCGTTGAGCTGGCCGGAGACGGTCAGGCTCGCCTTCTTGCCGAAGAAGTCCTTGCTGTAGTCGATCTTGCCGTCGGGCAAACGCGGCGGGTTTTCAAGGTCGAGCGTCGTGACCTGGAACATCTCGCCCGCGCCCTCGGCGTCGGAGCCGGTGATGATGGGCGTGTTGATATACACGAAGCCGCGCTCCTGAAAAAACTCGTGAATGGCGTAGGCGGCGGCGCTGCGGACGCGGAACACCGCCGAGAACAGGTTTGTGCGCGGGCGCAGGTGCGCTATGGTGCGCAGATATTCGCGGGAGAGGCCCTTCTTCTGCACGGGGAAGGCCGGATCGGACGCGCCCTCGACCTCTACGTCCGCGGCCTTCAATTCCAGCGGCTGCTTGGCCTCGGGCGTGAGCGCCACCGTACCGCGCACGATGAGCGCCGCGCCGACGTTCTGCGCCGCGATGTCCTTGTAGTTGCTCAGCGTCTTGGCGTCGAGCACGACCTGCAAACTGCGGAAGCAGGAGCCGTCGTTGAGCGTGACAAAGGCGATCTCTTTCATATCGCGGACGCTCTTGACCCAGCCCATGACGGTGATCTCCCTGCCGTCCAGCGCGGCCGCGTCGGCAAAGACCGCCGCGATCCTCATACGTTCCATAGCGTGTTCCACCTTTGTATCGAAATAGTGGGGTTATTATATGCCGTTTGACGCGGTTTTGCAAGCCCCGTTGCGCCAAAGCACACAACTTTGCGCGTTGGCGCGATGCGGGCGCGAAATGGGAACCTTTTGGCAGAAAGCCGCCTATACTGTCATACAGGCAATAAAACGCCTAGTGATTTCCGTGGAAAGGCGTTGATCAATATGATACGCGCGCTTGGTTATGCCGCGCTGGGCACTCTTTTTACTTTTTTGATGACCACGCTTGGCGCCGCGACGGTATTCCTGCTTGGCGGCAGCGCGAAATCGCGTTCGCAGGAAGCTATGCTCGGCTTTGCCGGCGGCGTGATGACCGCCGCGTCCATTTGGAGCTTGCTGCTTCCCGCCATCGAGCAGGCCGCGGATGGCCCGCTGCCCGCATGGCTGCCCGCCGCGGCGGGGATTTTGGGCGGCGCGGTCTTTCTCGCCGCGCTCGACGCCCTGCTGCCGAAGCTGCGGCGGGCAAGCGTCGACGCGCTGCACCGGCAGAACACGCTGCTGTTTACCGCCATCACGCTGCATAACGTCCCCGAGGGCATGGCGGTCGGGCTCGCGTTCGCGCTCGCCGCGGATGGCGACGGGCTTGCGGGCGCGGCGGCGCTGGCGCTCGGGATCGGGATCCAGAACTTTCCCGAGGGCGCGGCGATCTCGCTGCCGATGCGCCGGATGGGAGAAAGCCGCCTGCGCGCGTTTGTGGGCGGAACGCTCTCCGGCGTCGTCGAACCGCTGTTCGGGATCCTCGTCGTGCTCGTCGCGTCAGGCGTCCGCGCGTTGATGCCGTGGCTGCTGAGCTTTGCCGCCGGCGCGATGATCTACGTCGTCGTCGAGGAGCTTGTGCCGCAGTCCAACACCCGCGGCGGCGTCTGCGGGTTTATGGTGGGCTTTCTCGTGATGATGATCTTGGACGTGGCGCTGGGATAAGCGCCCCGCGCTTATCCCAGCGCCATTTTTCAAACAAGGCCTAATCAAAAATCACCCCGCATAGGTATATGCGAGGTGATTTTTGATGCAGATATATGTGGTGAACCCCGGGGATACGCTCTTTTCCGTCGCCGCGCGGTACGGCGTCCAACCGACGATCCTGTCCGGCATGAACGGCCTGCGCGCCGACGCGCAGCTCGTCGTCGGGCAGACGCTCGTCATACGCGAGCCGCGCACGGTGCACACCGTCGTCTCCGGCGATACGGTGTATTCCGTCGCCCGTCAGTACGGCGTCGATACGCGCGAGCTCTACCGCAACAACTTTTTCCTCGGCGGGCAGCCAAACTTGCGCGAAGGCGACCTGCTCGTCGTCAGCTATGCCGACAATGAGCGTCTCGGCGCCATCGGCGCCAACGCCTACGCCTATCCGTACATCGACGCCGCGCTGCTCGATTCCGCGCTGCCGTACCTCTCCTATCTTACGCCGTTTACCTACGGCATCAGCCAGAGCGGCGGCCTGCTGCCGCTGAATGACGCCGCGCTGCTCTCCGCCGCCGCGCGCTATCAGACGGCGCCGCTGATGCACCTTTCGACGCTTACCGAAGCGGGGAATTTTTCCAACGAGCGCTCGTCGCTGCTGCTGGGCAGCCCCGATTTGCAGGAGCGGCTGATCCGGGACGTCGTCGCCACGATGCGGCAGAAGAACTTCTACGGCCTCGATATCGACTTTGAGTTCGTGTTCCCCCAGGAACGCACGCTCTACGCCGGCTTTGTCCGCAAACTGCGCGAGCAACTGAACCCGCTGGGCTATCCGGTCATCGTGGCGCTCGCGCCCAAAACGCGCGGCGACCAGCCGGGGCTGCTGTACGAGGCGCACGACTACGCGCTGCTCGGCGAAGCGGCAAACGCGGTGCTGCTGATGACGTACGAATGGGGCTACACCTACGGCCCGCCGATGGCGGTCGCGCCGATTCCGCAGGTGCGCGCGGTGCTGAATTACGCCGTGAGCGTTATCGACCGGAGCAAGATCTTCCTCGGCGTACCGCTCTACGGTTATGATTGGCCGCTGCCCTACGTTCAGGGCGAGACGCGCGCGGACTCGCTTTCGCCGCAGCGCGCGGTCGAGCTGGCGCTGCG
>JAFTGG010000041.1 GCA_017458025.1 Oscillospiraceae bacterium
CGCGAGATCGGCATCCGCCGCGCCATCGGCGCGGAGCGCGGCTCTATCGTGACGCAGTTCCTTGTCGAGGCGGCGATGATCTGCGGCATCGGCGGCGTCATCGGCATCGCCATCGGCTACGGCGGCACGCACCTCGCGGGCAGGCTGCTGTTTGACGGCATGTCGCTGTATCCGTCGCCGCGGATCACGCTGGGCGCGTTTGCGTTCTCGGTGTCGCTCGGCATCATCTTCGGCATGTACCCCGCCATCAAGGCGTCCGGCCTGCAGCCGGTGGTCGCGCTGAGGGCGGAATGATCCCGCGGACCGTTCCATAAATGCTGAATTTTTCCGCCGCTTACACGGCAACCGAAAACACATGGCACGATCGCGTTCCGACAGGGCGCGATCATCGGGAGGCTCTTATGAAACATAAAATCTTATCGCTTCTGCTCGTTTTGACGCTGACGCTGCCGCTCGCGCCCCCGGCGCTTGCGCTGGGCAGCTTTGCCGACGTGTCGGACGCCGCCACGGCGCGAAACGTCGAAGTGCTGCAGCTGATGGGCGTCATCAACGGCGACGGCGGCTCATTCCGCCCGCACGATAGGCTGACGCGCGCCGAATTTTGCAAGATGGCGGTCGAGCTGCAGGGCCGCGGCGATCAGGTCGTGCGCTACCGCAGCCGCACGGTGTTTCCGGACGTGCGCGCGTCGCATTGGGCGGCGGGCTATATCAATCTGGCGACGGCGGCAGATAAGGACGCGCCGCAGCTAATCCACGGCAATCCGGACGGCACCTTCGCGCCCGACCGCAACATCAGTTACGGCGAGGCTGTCACGGTGCTGGTGCGCGCCCTCGGCTACACGGATCAGGACACCGGCGGCATCTGGCCGGACGGCTACGTCGCGCTCGCCGGCGAGGCGGGCATGACCAAGGGCTTGACGCTGTCCGGCAACGCGCCGATCACGCGCGCGCAGGCGGCGCAGCTATTTGTCAACGCGCTGACGGCGAAAAACGGCGAGGGCGTGACACTGCTCGCGAAGCTGGGCTACGCCGTGGCGGCGGCGGAGACGACGCTCTATTCCGTCGACGCGGCGAACGGCAAGCTCCGCACATCGGGCGGCGAGGTCAAGATGGCGAACCCGATGGCAAGCACCGCGCTCAACGGGCTCAAGGGCCACGTCGTCACGAAGAACGACGAGGCGGTCACGTTCCTGCCGGTGACGAACGCGTCGGGCGGCGCGGTGAGCGACGCGGCGATCATTGTCGCGGCGGACGGCTCGACAGCGGGGATCGACGCGCTGACCGGCGGCGCGGCAAACTATACGATTTATCGCAACGGCGTCCGCGCCTCGAAAAACGCGCTCAAGAAAAACGACGTTTTGACCTACAACGCCGCGAACAATATCGTCCAGGCGTGCGACACGCGCGTCGCGGTCTATTATGAGAACTGCACGCCCACGCCGGGCGCGGCGACAGCCATCGAGGCGCTTGGCGGCACGAGCTTTTCCGTGTTGCCGACGGCGCAGCAGAGCCTCGCGCGGTTCAGGCCGGGACAGACGATGGTGATCCTGCTGACGGCGGACGGGCAGGTGGCGGGAGCGGTCGAGAACGGCACGGTCGGGGCGCAGGGGAATGCGTTCGGCTATGTGAACGGCAGCGGCGCGGTGAGCCTGATTTGCGGCGGCAATCTGATCCCGCTGAAATGCTCCGGCGCCGGCAGCGAGGGGAAGGCCGTCCGCATCGCGCAAAACAGCAAGACGGGCGTTTACGTCACCGCGCAGACGAGCGGCGTGACCGACGCGCTCGACTTGGCGTCGCGCACGCTCGGCGCGCGGAAGCTGGCCGACAACGTGTTGGTGTTCAAGGACGGCGAACAGACGAGTCTGGAAGCGCTCGGCGTTTCGCGCGTGGAGCGGAACGAGATCAGCTATGTGGGCACGAACAGCGCCGGCGAGGTGACGATGCTCGTGCTGGGCGTGAACACCGGCAGGGAGATCGTCGGCCGCGTCATTGTCAGCGTGGCGGACGGCCAATGGGTCTGGAACGCCGGTAAGGGCGCAAACGAGCCGAAAGTTTCAGGTGTAAACGGCTCTTACGTCATGGAGGACGGCGAAACCTATTGGGAATGGAAGCCGGGCCACGGCTCCTACGCGCCGAAGACGAGTGAAAACGGCCATTACACGCAGATCAGGAGCATCACGATCGACTGCGGCGCGAACGGGAAGTACGGCCCCTTTGCCTCGACCTTTTCCGTGGATACGGGGGATATTGTCTCCGCCGAGCTCAACGCGGCGCGGACGACGTTTATCAATATGGCGCGTCTTGACAAGCTCGGCGACGTCCCTGCCTCGGCGTGGGTCGGAAGGACGGCCGTCAATTACGGCGGCAGAACCTACACGGTGCCGTCGAGCGTGCTGTGCTGGAACCGCAACAACGGGACGTGGTTCGACAAGCTGGAAACGGCGCTCGACTACGGCGGAAAGCGGGACATTTATGTCAAGGACGGCGTGGTGCGCGTGATCGAGATCAGAGCTTAACGTTTTTTAAGGCAATACCGCATCATTCTGGTGCGCAGATTACGCAGCCGGAAATGTCGGCAAAGCAAGATGCGTGTCATGAATTGTGCGGTATTGCCTTAAATAGTGTTGCATTTTTGCCGGACATCGCTTATAATAGACGGCGAAGGAGGGCGACACTATGGAATTGGAACCGATTTTTGCCGAAGCGATGCTCGATGAGGTGCAGGAGCTTCTCGAGGAGATGCTGGAGCTTGCGCAGCGTTCGATCGAGAACGACTGCACGGATGAAGAACGCGACGACCTGCAGCGCCAGCTCGTGACCTTGCGTGAGCGGATCGACGGGACCGTCGACGCCTACGACAGAATGGGCGACTACCGCGAAGCGCTCTACGCCGCGTGGAAGGCGTCGAACGACATCGTCAATTCGATGCGTAGCTGAATAGAAAAAATCCCGCCGGATTTTTCCGGCGGGATTTTTTGCACGGTGCGCTATTTTTTGATCTCATAGGGCATATCAAGCGGGTTCTTGCGATCCATCTTGTCATAATGCTTGACCAGAAACGGCTCGACCACATAGTACATCAGCTTGCCGTCGAGGTCGAAGAAGAACACGGCGAACAGCGCGGCGTAGAGCGCGGCGAGGAGGGCGAAGATCTTACCGAAGACCTTCAACACCTTGCAGCCGGCGCCGCGCTTTTTCGTGCTGCGCTTGGCGGAGGAACGGGCGGCGACGCGCTTCTGGATCTTCTGGGCCTTCTTCAGCCTTTTCAGCTTCCGGCTCTCTTTTCGGACGGCTTTGTCCAGCATTGTCTTTTTCATCTGTTCTGCCTCCTTACCAGCTCATGTCGTCGTCAAATTCGAGCAGCGACGGATCAAGCGGTTCTTCCTTCATAACGGTGCTCATGTAGTCGTTGATGATGCGGCGGATCTCGCCGCGGGAGACCGTGCGCTTGTCGGGCAGCGCGTGCGGCATCCAGATGGCGTGGATGTTGCGCTTGCGGAACTCGTCCTCAAAGAGGCCAACGACGCCCTGCATGCCCTTGCACTGGAGCTGGTCGTACATCATGACCATGTCGCAGTTGAAGCGCTCCATGTTCTCCCACAGCTCGAAGATGTGGTGCATACCGCCGACCGCCATACGGCGCATGGGCGCCCACTCATGATACCGCGCCATGTCCATGACGGTGTTATCGAGATTGTCGGTGCGGATCGTCATGTCGAACATCAGCGAGTCCATATTGATAATCGTGTTGAGGCCCCAGCAGTTGTACGCCCAGGTGCACCAATTGGAGTAGTACAGCGGCGCGCACGACCATGCGATCACGCGGTGGCGGGTCTTGGGGAAGGTGTCGATCTTTTTCTCGACACACTTGGTGAGGATTTTGCTGACCTTCTTATCGGTGTCGTGCCAGATGAAGTGCTCGCCGTACTGCGACTGATAGATGCGGTACAGCGCCTGCGCGACGCCGTTGATGGGGTAGTGGTTGGTCTTGGCGGCGACGTCCCACTTCTCCCACTCGAAGCGCTGCAGCTCATTCTGCTTCTCAAGGTTCTCGTTGAGTAGCTGCAAATTAAACGGCGCGCCGGTCTGCTCCTCGATGAACTTCCAGCACTCGCGGATCTCGTTGGCGCAATGCTCCTGAACAAGCGGGTCGTCGAACTGCATCGGCTGCGGCATGGCGAACAGCGGGCCCTTGAAGAACCAATCCTGAATAGCGGTGGAAGCGACCGAGCCGTCGCACGCCTCGTTGGACGAGACCATGAACGGCGCGAAGTCGGGCATGTCGTCGAGAACAAACAAGCCGGCCTCCGCCTGGCACATCGGGCACGGGTCGCCCGGCAGGCCGATGGACTGCGCCGCGTCGATGTAGTTGAGCACGGTGTGGTTGTTGACGTGGCAGGTGACGAAGTAGGGGATCATCTCCAGCGGAATATGCTTGTATTTATCCGCCCACGGATAGAAGATGCCGCCCCAGACAGTCTCCTTGTGCGCCATCGCGTGGTGCCACGCGTCGTTGTGTGCGCCGTTGCGGAGGTTGCCGTCCGCCTCGAACATGTTCATGAATTGGTTGATGGTCACGCAGGTCATCGCGCGATAATGCCACGCGGACGCGCGCAGCGCCTCTCCGCGCAGGCCTTCGAGGCCGCGGTCGAACCAATGGAGCACCGGCAGATACGTCTGACCCATCCAGCGATAGCGCCACAGGCCCTTGGCGAACGTGATGGGATCGCCGAACTTCATGATGTCCATGACCATGTTGGCGTAGTTGTACAGCCAGATCATGTGGAAGTAGTAGAACGTGTCCTTCACGCCGCGCCACTCGCGGTGCTTATAAAGACCGGTCTTGTCGAGGTACAGGTCGCCGAGACGGCGCTCGCCGTGGGGCTTGCCGTACCAGAAGTCATGGGCGGCTTTCTTCGCTTCTGCGGCGTTTTTCGGGAGCTTGACGTCCCGCGGATCGGGGAACAGGCCGGCGAATGCCTTGAGCTTGCCGGTGAGGTCGGATGGCTTGGGCAGCTTGATATCAGGTAATTTCATCTCACTTCGCCTCCTGTAGCTTTTTGATCTCGACGCTCTCCACGAACGCCTGGAAGCGCGTGCGCAGTTGGCCGGTGGAGGCGTTGACGTATTCCTTCTCGATGGAGCAGGTCGGGATACCGTAGTCGCGCGGCAGAATCAGCGCGTCCATCGTGCGCTCGTAGCTCCAATACTCGCAGAACTTGTTCGACGCGACGATCAGGCCGTCCGCGTTGTAGTCTTTCACGACGTCGGCTAAGTACTTCTTGCGGCCGCGCATCTGCTCACGCGGCATGAAGCGCGGGCAGTAGCTGCCGTCGAGGTGGTGGCGCGCGATGGCGTCGAGCGGGCTTTGGCCCTCCTTGACGTCGATCTGCTCGCGCCCGGGCAGCGTGCCGTAGCAGTAGCGGTCGGCGACGACCATCGCGCCGCAGCTTTCGATGAGCTTGGTGAACTCCGGATCGTCGTTCTCCGCGCCCGCCAGCACGACGCGGCAGCGGAACGGGAACGCCGGCTCCGGCTCGCGGGTCTTGAGCTCCTCCGCCGTTTCGCGCAGGTACGGAAGAATGAGATACTTCGGACATGTGAGGCTCACAAGCTGGATAACGTGGAACTCATAGCCTGTGATGGGCGGGTTGTCCAGCTTGCGGTAGTTGCCGATCTCGGTGATGATGCGGCAGACCTCATTGTGCTCCTCGATCGCCTTCATCAGCGCCTCGTCGGAGGTGTCGATGCCGAACTTCTCGCTCAGCTCGTCCAGCACGTGCGCCTGAAGCTGCTTGCGGAAGTGCTCCACGCTGTTCTCGTTCGTTTTAAAAGGCACGTCCGTAAACGTCACAAAAAAGTCGGGGTTCTTAATGATGTCCATGCGATCCAGATGCTCCTGGAAGCGGCAGGTGACCGTGCAGGTCTCGGTCGCCATCTGCGCGTCGAGGAAGTTGAAGCCGCCCTCGAGCGCGCGTTCGAGAAGCGCGCGGCCGTAGTGGCAGGTGCGGTTCGACATGTAGTAGGTCGCCATGTCGGGCGAACCGCTGCGCGGCGCGCGCAGGCGGACGCTGAAGCAGCCGGGCAGGTCGAGCAGGACCTCGGGCATGAAGTAGCAGGTGTAGCCCAGCGCCTTCTTGCCTTCGCTCTTCGCCTGCTTGACGAGCTCGTTGTTCGCCTCCTGCAGCAGGTTCTCGAAGAAAATCAGATGCTTGAGATCTCTCATATGGTTTTCCCCCCAAAAAAAGTGGTCTCGTGTTTCGGTGCGGCGCGCGCCGGACGACCCTGACGCTCGCTTTCCCCACATTATGATAAGCATAACAGATTTTTTGGGGTGCGTCAATCAAAATTCCTAATATTCGCCGGAGCATCTTGAAGAAATATGGCAAAATGCACAAAAAAGAAAACGCGTCTCTCCGTAAAAATCGGAAAGACGCGTTTTCTCACATAAACGTGCAGAGCAAAATGGGGAAAAACATGGCGGGAAGCGAGTTCATCACCTTGATCTTCGTGAGCCCCAGCATATTGAGCGACAGCGCCACGATCAGAAGCGAGCCCACCGCCTTCATTTCGGCGATGACGACCTCCGTCAGCACCGGCGAGAGCAGCGACGCGCCCAGCGTGATCGCGCCTTGATACAGGAACAACGGAATCGCGGAGAGCGCGACGCCGAAGCCCATCGTCGAGGCGTACACGATGGAGGACACGGCGTCGAGGATCGACTTGGCGTACAGCGTCGCCTGACTGCCGGTGAGGCCGGCCTCCAGCGAGCCGACGATCGCCATCGCGCCCACGCAGTAGAGCAGCGACGCGGTGACGAAGCCCTCGGATACGCGGCCCCTCAGCCCGTGGCTGGCAAAGCTCTTTTCGATCTTGTCGCCGAGCGCGTTGAGGTGGTCGTCGAGCCGCAGCAGCTCGCCCACAATGGTGCCGAGCACCATCGACACGATCATCACCAGCGTATTCTCGCCCGCGAGCATGCCGCTCACGCCGATGTAGAACACGCACAGCGCGACGCCCTTGATGACCGAGTCGGACAGATGCTTGGGAATCAGCTTTCCGAGCAGCAACCCCAGGGCAGTGCCGGCAATGACGCCGCCGCAGTTTACCAACGTACCGGTCAGCATATTACGGGTCGATATACTTCATACCGCCGAGCAGCTCGGCGTTTGCGCCGTCCGTGATGGGTGCGAGCTTCTCAGAGGCGAGATTGGACGCGGCGAGCGCCTGCCAATCGGAGTAAACGTAGCGGTCGACAAAGTACATGACGTGGTAGCCGAACATCGTCTCGACGATGCCGGTGTCGCCGGTCTTGCGGGACGAATCAAAACACCAATCGTTGAACGGGGCGACCATCGTGCCCTGCAGCACGTCGGTGTAGAGGCCGCCGTCGTCCGCGTTGTCGGCGGAGTGCTCCTGCGCGAGCGCGGCGAAGGAATCCTCGGTCCTGTCGCCGCCCTCCCACTGCGCGAGGATATCCTTCGCGGTATCCTCGTCGCTGACGAGGATATGGCGGACAGATATGGCGTCGTAGGCGTCGGGATCGGCGTCGCGCGCGGCGGACAGCTCAGCCTCGGTGTAGCTCGCGGGATCCGACAGGGAGGAGACGTACGCGTCGGCAAGCGTGACCGTGCGCAGGTTGCGCTCAAAGACGGAACGCGTCATCAGCGAGCCGAAGATGGCCTTGAGGTAGTTGCCGACGCTGTAGCCGTAGCCGGACGCGGTGGACTTAAGCGAGTCAAGCATCTCATTCATGGTATCCTGGACTTCGCTGCCGCCGTCAAAACCGGCGTCCTTCGCGGCCTGCGCGGTCAG
>JAFTGG010000042.1 GCA_017458025.1 Oscillospiraceae bacterium
CTACAGGCCCCATCGGCCCTGCCGGACAGATATCGAACTTTGCGGATTTTTACGCCTTGATGCCGCCTGATAATGCGGCGACCGTCGCCCCCGGCACCGACGTCAGCTTCCCCCAAGACGGCCCCAACGGTGGCGCCGGCGTCACCCGAACCGGCCCGAGTTCATTCAATCTGGCACAGATCGGCTCGTATCAAATCCTGTTTCAGGTGAGCGTCAGCGAGTCCGGTCAATTGCTGTTGACGCTCAATGGCGCGGATTTGGCATACACGGTGGCCGGACGGTCGACAGGCTCGTCACAGATCGTCGGGATGGCGATCGTCACGACGACGTCGGTCAACTCGATCCTGACGGTCCGAAACCCCGCGGGCAACTCGACGGCTCTTACCATCACGCCGCTCGGGGGCGGTACCAGACCTGTTTCCGCGCACCTTGTCATTACGCAAATCGGATAAAGTGTCAATGCGCCGCGCGGCATGCCTGCTCACGTTTCACGGCTTTATGCCCCGTTTTCGTAAAGCGCCAGCTCCGCGCCGTCGCCTCGAAGCGTCACCGCGCCCTCGCGGGTCAGGAGCGCCTTGACGCCCGCGCTCTCCAGCGTCTCGACCACCTCCGCGCTCTCCGGCTCGTCGTCCGAGGACGTAATGACCGCATAGGCCGGCTGCGTCGATTCGATCAACGCGCCCAGCAGCGGCTCGTCCTTCCCGTGATGCGGAACCTTCAGCACGTCATAGGTCCGGCTGTTGGCGGCAAGAAATTCGGAGAGCCGCTCCGTCTGCGCATCGCCCATAAACAAAAAGCCGTTTGCGCCGTTCCGCGCGGAGACGATCAGCGAGGAATTATTGCTGTTGTCGGAGGAATATTTCGCCTGTCGGGGCGGATCGACCGTGTAGGAAACGCCGTCGAGCGCGAATACAAGGGTCTCCTGAACCGTGACCGGCTCGATCTCCGCGTTGGCCAGCGCCTTGACGTATTTCTCATACTCCTCGCTGTCCTTCGGACGGCTGCTTTGCAGCACCGCGCCGACTTCGATATGGTTAATGATCCGCGCCGCGCCGCCGACATGGTCCTGATCGAAGTGCGTGATGATGAGACAGTCGAGCCGTTCGACGCCCTTTTCCTCCAAACACGCGAGAACGGTCTTGCCGAACCCTTTCTCCCCCGCGTCGATGAGGACGGCGCTGTTTGCCGTCGTCAGCAGGATCGCGTCGGCCTTGCCCGCGTCGAAGAAATACACCTCTAAATCCGCCGCCTCCGCTGCGCGCTCCTCCGGCGCTTTTTTCGCGCCGGAGGCCGCGCCGCAGGAGGACAGCAGAAACGTCGTCACAAGCAGCAGCGCCAGCGCGCTTCTGTTCTTGACTCTCATAGCGCCGTTTTTGCCACGGGCTTGCCGCAGACGATGTTCAGGTTGCCGTTGCGGGTACGCAGCTCGTCCATGAACGCTTTGGTCGCGTGCTCGTCCTTAAGCGTGATCCGGTAAACCAGCTCATAAAGCGTGCCCATGTTGGCGGTCTTGACGCGCTCCATCTCGGCGCTGCGAGTATACTTGGCGAACAGGTCGTCGAACAATCCGTCGTAGTCAAGGTTTTCGGCGATCGTGATCTTGAGCTCACGCTCGTCCGCCGCGCCCGCGCCGAAGCCGATGGCGGTCAGCAGCAGCGTAAACGCCGCCATGACGGCGAAGAACACTGCCGCCAGCGCCAGATAGCCCATGCCGGTGGCGAGGCCGACGGCCATGACGAGGAAGATCGAGCCGATCTCCTTCGCCGTGCCGTTGGCGGAGCGGAAGCGCACCAGCCCGAAGGCTCCGGCGACGGCGACGCCGACGCCGATGTTGCCGTTGACCAGCATGATGATGAGCTGCACCACGGCGGGCAGCATTGCCAGCGTCAGGACAAAGCTTTGAGAATACTTGGATTTATACATGCTCAGCGCCGCGGCGCCGAGCCCGAGGACAAGCGAAACCGCCGTGCAGAGGAAAAATGCGGACGCGGTAATTTCCGTCCCGGTGATGATCGTGTTAAGCAATGGAACGCGCCTCCTTAGAAGTTTCGACATAGGTATATGGCGTCAGGACGGCCTGCTTGTAATAAGCGCCGTACTTGGAAAAGGACGCGGAAACGATGTGATTCTCACTGAGCAAACGTGCCAACCACAGCGGCGCCGCGCCGGGAATCTTGATCTCCATGAGTATCCTGCCGTCGCCGAGCATGGGGTTGCCGCGGTCGCCGGCGCGCAGGTCTACGTCGGTATCGCGCCAGCGCAGGTTTCGGTCGAAGGTGATCCGCAGCTCGTCGTTTTCGACGCCTGCGTACGCCTCGCGGTCGTAGGCGATGTAGACGGCGGGCATGGGGTGGTAGAAGCTCATGAACCAATCAATCTCGCGGCTGATCTGGCTCTCCTGCGGCGGCCTGCCGCCGCGCAGCCACGCGTCCGCCTCCGCCGCCGTCATGGTGACGCGGCGCTTATAGACCACGCCGTCGAACTTCTTCTTGATCTCAACGAAGGCGAGCCCGCCGTCGTCTGGTACGCCGTAGCTGCGCACGCGCAGCTTTTCCTTGTAGACCGGCTTTTCCAGCGACGCGCGGATCAGTCCGTAGTCCGCGGTGTCGTAGTAGACGTTGCCGATTGTGTAGCGTGGGTGCTCATCGGGGCGCATATAGAACGCCATACCGAGGATCATAGCCTGATACTGTTCCCGCGTCAACATGTATTTCTTTTCATATCGTTTGAAACAGCTCTGAATGCCGCTCATATCGTTTGCCTCCTTCGGGGCGGGAATGTTCTCTCCGCCCCTCTGCTATATACTTCGAGAGCAGCGCTTTTATTTTTGGGGTCGGACGGCATATTTTTTGCGGGCCGCTTCGCCGTCAAAGGCTTTCGACTTTGTTGACGATTTGAAGGCGGCGAGTGGATACTCGCCGCCTTCAAAAAACTCAGCGCGTTATCTGTTGGAGCAGCCAAAAGGGGACCTGCCCGCCGTTGCTCCGCATGCCGCCGTTCTGGTTGTTCGCGCCGCCCATCATGCCCTGATTCTGCATAGGCGTCTGACTCATGCCCTGATCCGGCGCGCCAAACGGATTCTGCTGGTTCTGCGTCGGCCCGTTGGGCTGATTCTGCGTCATGCCGCCCATCGCGCCGTTCTGTGCCGGAGCGCGCATACTGTTTCGGTTCTGGTCGAACTGCTGCGCCTGATTTGCTCCCTGCCGGTCCGTGTTCCGGCTCTGCTGACCGTTCCGCGGCTGCCCGCCGGACTGCTGCATGCCGTCCATCCGGCCCATCTGCCCGGGGCCGCCCATCATGTTGTCAGGCCCCGCCACGCCGCTGTAATTATTCAGCTCAAACTCGTCCGAGATGTAGCACTGCCCATCGTAGTCGATGCCCGCGTCACCGCCGTTGTTGGCGCTGCGAATGGTCGCGCTGCCCGAGATCAAATTGATGTTGCCGTTGGAATCGAGGCCGTCGGTTCCGGCGTTGACGGTCACGCTGCCGCCGGTGATGTTGATGGAATAATCCAGCGCGCCCTTGAACAGGCCATCCGCGTTGGCGGCGTTGACGCCATCGTCGGAAGCGGTGACGTTAACCGTGCCGCCCGCGATATTTATGACCGTCGCCTCAAGCGCCTCGGTGCTGGAAGTGACCGTAACAGTGGGCGCGGCGCTCTCTGAGCCGATCGTCAGAATATGGTCGGCATGGATACCGTCGTCAGCGGCGCTGACCGTGACCTTGCCGCTGAGGATCGCCACGTCGTAGTTGGCATTGATGCCGTCGTTGGCCGCGTTGATGTTGACCGTCGCGCCGTCGATGACGAGATTGCCGTAGCCTTCGTCGTCATCCGTACCGCCGCTGACCTTGATGCCGTTCTTGGCCTCGCCGTTGAGCGTCAGCGTACCGCTGCCGGTGATGTACGCGCTCGCGCCCGCCTTGATCTTGATCGCCGCGCCGTCATAATCGTCCGAGGCTTCGTTCGCGTTATCCTCCGCGTCCGTCAGCGTCACACTGCCGGAGACGATGATCTTCGCCGACGCCGCCTTGTTGACGGAGAGCGTCGCGCCGGTGGCGCTGGTCAGGTCAAGATCCCTGAGGATCAGCACCACGCCCGTCGTTCCCTTGGTCACGGTAATGCTGCCGTCCGAGCAGGAGCCGGTAATGATGTAGGTGCCGGAGGCTTTGATTTTCACCTCGCTGTTTTCTTCGCTCATGGTGATGGTCGTGGCGTTTGCCTCGTCCGCCGTCAGGGACGCGGCGCTGTTGGCAGTGATGCCTGCCGCGATCTCGGTGGGAGCGCTTGCGTATTGGGCGCTGCTCTGCATCCGGCCGGACATACCGCCCTGCTCCATGCCGCCGAAGATACCGTTTTGCCGGTCCCCGAGCATCGGAGCCTGTTGACCAAAGAAGTTGTTGCCGCCGATGCGGTTCTGAACGCCGGCGCTGTACGCCGCGCCCGCGCTTACGCCGCTTGCCAAAAGGGTCAGACAAAGGCCGCACGCCGCAGCCGTCTTCACAAATTTCTTTTTCATGGTAGATACCGCCTTTCATATCTTAAAAAATGTTCTTTTGGTTCGGGAGGGTTTCCCCTCTGCTATTACATTCGGAAAGGCGGAACCGAATTTTGGGGTCGATGAAAAAATTTTTATGATATGGCTATCCCAAGCCGTGGCAGCAGTAGAAAAACCGCCTGATTTCTTGCGAAATCAGGCGAGCAAAAAATTCCGGACTGTAACGCTAACGACAGCGGGCGGAGCCGGTCACGGCTGTACCATGCGCAGGGTAAACCAGCCGTTTTCCGCCGCGTAATCGCAAAACGCCCCGTGCTTTTCGCAGTAGGCGGCGATGGACGCGGTGCCGAAGCCATGCCCCTTTTCCGACGCGACGGGCAGGCCCTTGTCGTCAAAGCGCACTTCGCCCTCGTAGGGATTGCTGACGCTGAACATGAGCTGCGGGCGGCGGATACACTCGCAATGGATGACGCGCCGCCCCTCCGGCAGCGGCCGGACGGCGTGGATCGCGTTTTCGAGCGCGTTGGCGAACACCGTGGAAAGCTCCGCGGCGGAGACGTCCAGCTTCTCCGGCACGTCCAGCGACGCCTCGATGCGGATGCCCTCCGCCTCCGCCATACCGAAGTAGGCGGCGAACATCGCGTCCAGCACCGTATTGTCGCACCAGCGGCGGGGCTTCGTCTCGGCAAGCGCCTCGGCGGAGGCGTCCACATAGGCGAGCGCCTCGTCCGTCTCCCCGCGCTCGAGCATCGTGCGCAGCGTCTGAATACGGTGCCGCTGATCGTGCCGCTGGACGGCCAGGCGCTTGTCCGCCAGCTCGGTCTGCTCGATACGCCGCTCCAGCGCCGCCGTCTGGATATCCAGAAACTGCTCCCGCTCGCGGCTCTCGTGCAGCTCCTGCTGATGCAGCAGCGCGTCGAACAGCCGCCAGAAGGTCAGCGGCGTCAGCAGCATGAACAGGAACAGCTCGGGCAGCTCCGCGGGACGGTCGGTGATGGACGTGGGATAGTGGAGCATCAGATACTGCGTCACATAGTACATCGCGGTGAGCGCCGCAAACGCGCCCCAGCCCCGCACCGTGCCGCGCAGCACATATTGCAATGGTTCACGCACCTTACGCCAGAACAGCCAAAACACGAGCGGATAGAGAACCAGCCGCCCGAAAAAGTTGATGTAATAGGTCTCCGGCGTCAGGTAAGTGTTCAAAACATAGGTGAGAGCGATGATCTCATGCGTGATGCACTCGACGAAGAAGTAGGTGAAGATCGCGCGGGCGTCCCGATACTTCGAGATGAAGAAATAGAACACGAGCAACGGCAGTGTGCGGCTCAACGGCGAAAGCTGTCCGCCGATCTGCGAGCCATACGCGCCGTAGGTCAGCAGCGTAAGCAGCATGACGAACAGCAGGACGACGGAGCCGATGGTCAAGGTCTTGCGCCGTGAATAGCGCGTCTCGGTCAGGGAGAGGACGATCACGTTCACCCATACGATCGCCCATACGGCGCTCAGCGCGTTGAGCAGTCTGAACCATTTCACGTCTCGCCGCCCCCTTTCAGATAGTGCCGCAGCCACGCGGCGCGGAGCGTCGCGCACGGCGTTCGCGTCAGCGCCAGCCGCACCCCGCCCGAAAAGACAGCGCCCTCCTTGTCCACCATCGCCAGCGCCGCCAGATTGATCGCGAGGTTCGCGCCGCAGAGCAGGAACCGCTCGTCGGCGAGCAGCGGCTCCACCGCCTCGCGAAACGAGCCGCGCAGCGACACGCTCTCCACGACGCGCTCGCGGCAGACGTAGCGGACGCAGCGGCCGTATTTCTCGGCGTAGAGAACGTCGTCAAACAGCAGAAACACGTCGCTGTCGCCGGTATGGACGAGCGTGCCCTCATTTTTCCGCTTTTGCAGCGCGGCGGCGCGGTCAAGCGCCTCAAAAAGCCGCTCCGGCTCCACAGGCTTGAGCAGGTATTGCAGCGGCCAGACCGCGAAGCTGTCCAGCGCGAAATCGGGCGAGGTCGTCAGGTATATGATCGCGCCGTCCTTGTCCCGCGCGCGGATGGCGCGGCCCAGCTCGATGCCGTCCATATCCGGCATGACGATATCCAACAGGTAAAGGTCGAAGCGCGCGCCCGCCTCCACCGCGACGCGCAGCACGCTCGCCGAGGAAAAGGCGATGAGCGGCGTACCCTGCCAACGCTCCACCAGAGCGGCGGTGTGTTCCCGCTCCCGCGCGTCGTCGTCCACCAGCGCGATACGCAGCATGAGCTTCGCCTCCTTCCCTGTGCGGTGTCGTTATTATATCATAACACGCCGCAGGGCCGCGCGGAATACTAAATTGACACAAATATGCGCTGATTTGACACAATGCCTTGAAAACCGCGCGCGGGTCTGGTAATGATAGAGTCGTGAAGGGGGCATCGGTATGGGTGTGCCCATACCGCCTTTGGGATATCCCAAAGGCGAAGAATCTCTCGATACGGAGGAAACGGGCATGGGAGAAAGCAAGCAGGAGATAATACGCTGCCGCTATTGCGGCGAAGCGCTGCTGTCGGACAGGAGGACCTGCCCCAACTGCGGGCAGCAAAAGCAATTCCCGTTTTTCCTGCAAGGGGAATTTTGGGGCATACTCGTCGCGCTTACCCTGTCTGTCATAGCCCTTGCCTCCGCGATTATGAAATAATGTCCGCTGCGTCAGCAACTTAAAAATTGGCAACGTGACCAATGGCGAGGGATTTTTCGCCAGGCAAGGCCGATTTGACGCGGCAATACTTTGTGTATTGCAAAAAATTGCCGCAGTATGGCGGGAAAAGCCCCGTCGTTTGGGTATGTCGGCATTTTTTAAACAAGGCCTAGTATTAGATCGCCATTTTTCTCGCCGCTTACGCGGCAACCGAAAAATTTGGCTGGATATCATGTCGTCCGCCGGCGTCATGCTAGGAAGCGAGCGGGGATAATGGAAGGATGAACAGAGCGGAAAAGCGGAGAGACCGGCTTGGACAAGCCGTATCGGATATATTCGGCACGGGAAAGGCGGCCGAAAACAGCGAAGATAGCTTGATCGAAAGCGGCGGGACCGCTGAGGCGGAAAAACCGCCCGCCGAGGCGAAGGCACAGCCCGTCGAGGCAGCGAACCCGCCCGCCCCGCCGGAGGCGCAGCCTGCCGCTCCCGCTTTTGCGGACGCCGACGCGCCGACGCGTCGGGAGAACTGCACTTACTTCGCGGCGGGCACCTCCATCGAGGGCGTCCTCCGCTCCGACAGCGACGTGGAGATCGTCGGCGATTTCAGCGGCGAAATCATGGCGGAGGGCAAGGTCACGATCCACGCCAATACCGTCAGTTCCATCGCCGCGAAAGGCTTGGCGCTGATCGGCTCGACCCTGACGGGCGGCGTGACCGTGGACGGAGACGTGACGCTGGACGGCGGCTCCTCCATCACCGGAAACGTCCGTGCGCGCGGCGTCGACAGCGCGGGCGCGATCAGGGGAAATCTCGCCGCGCGCGACAGCGTGGCGCTGCGCGGACGGGCAAGCGTGACCGGCGATATCAAAACCGCGCTGCTGTCGGTCGAGCGCGGCGTCAAAATCAACGGAAAGGTAGATATGGCACAGTAAGGGATACGCTGCGGGCGCGTCGGCCTGCGACAAAACGGAGGGCAAAAGGGGTGCCCTGCCTTCTCAACAGCGACGTCGGCCTACGCGCTGGGCGCCACTTCGGCGAGGACACGCCGCTGATTCCCGATGAGCATGGCGACTACACCCGCCCCGTCAACTTCCGGAGGCGCTACTGCCGCAGCCTCAAAGCGGCAAGTGGCCGACCTGCTCTGGCGCTCGACTTCGGGGATTACGGAGCTTTACTACGTCAGGAAGGACGCGGCAAGGCTGAACGGAATCACCGAGAGGTTCGAGCTGTGAAGCGGTGCAAAAATTGCGCCGCAGAAAGAAAGCAAAGAGAAAGTCAGAGAGAGAAAGCATCACGGCGCAGCCCTGCGCTGTGATGCTTTTTTGATGCTGTTCGGAAATCCCACGCCGAATGCGTGATTGCTCCTTCACGGCTGCGTGATCTGCACTGTGAACCAGCCGTCCTCCGCGCTGTAAGCGCACATCGCGTCGTGCTTTTCGCAGTAGGCGGCAATGGAGCGCGTGCCGAGACCGTGCCCGTCCACCGGCGAAACGGGGAGACCGTCGCTATCGAAACGCACCTCGCCCGCATAGGGATTGCTGATGCGGAACATCAGGCACGGAAAGCGGATGCACTTGCAGCGGATCACGCGCCGCTCCTCCGGCAGCTCGCGCACGGCGCGGATTGCGTTTTCCAGCGCGTTGGCAAACACCGTCGAAAGCTCCGTCTCGTCCACGGAAAGCTCCGCGGGAATATCCAGCTCCGCCTCGACGCGCACGCCCTCCGCCTCTGCCATGCCGAGGTAGGCGGAGAACATCGCGTTCAAGATCGGGTTGGCGCACCAGCGCTTCGTCTTCGTCTCCGACAGCTCGCCAATACCGGCGGCAAGGTATCGTTCCGCCTCCGCCGTGTCGCCCTGCTTCAGCAGGCCGTCCAACACCTGAAAGCGGTGGCGCAGGTCGTGCCGCGCGATGGCGAGGCGCTCCTCGCTCCGCGCCGTCTGCTCCACGCGCGCTCTGAGCGATTCCGTCTGCATCCGTAAAAGCTGCTCACGGTCACGTGATTCGTACAGCTCCTGCTGGCGAAACAGCGCAAAGAA
>JAFTGG010000043.1 GCA_017458025.1 Oscillospiraceae bacterium
AGTTTAACAGCCTCTTGAGAGTTTTGCAAGCCTTTTCACCGCCTTTTTGGAAAATGTCCGTTAATAACCACTAGATTACAAGATTGACGTGCGCGCGCACGCGCGCGATTTTAATCTGAAATCACATAGCTCGCGTAGTAGTACGAGCCAAAGTCATTCTCATGATGCCCGCGGCGGGCATAGATCACGTTATCCGGCACCTCGATGACGCCGCTGTCGCTCGTCCAAAGCTCCGGCGCCGGCAGCCGCGCGGTGAGGCAGCGGCTCGCCGACCACGGATGCCGTCCGAGCGGGATCCAAAAGCCGTCCTCGCGCTCCTTGTTGAAGTACTTCGCGAGCCGCCTGTACGCGCCGTCCGACACAACCACCGGCTCGCCGGTGTCAGGGTGCAGGTATCGGCGCGTCAGCAGCACCGGCTCCATGTCCACGATCCCACAGCGCCACAATCCCAACCAGTCGCCGGACTCTGACGGCACGATGGCCGCGGGCGGCAGATCGTCGGCGTTACATACGAAATGGACATGGTACCGGTGATTGCCGTGCAGCCCCTCGATGGCGTAGACGTAGTCAAAAGGCGGAGGCTTGCCGCAGGACACGAGCCATCGCTGCGCCCGCTTGAGGAAATTGGTGAGCTGACGCCGGACGCCGTAGAAGTCAGCCGGCAGGTGCTCATCGTCAAAGGTCAGCGTATAGTGCATGCCGTTCGGGCCGATCAGCGCGAGGCGCAGCTCCAGCCGGTCGACGGTCGAGCGGTTGACCGCGCACCGCGCCATGCGTTTGATATCGGCCTTGGCTCTGCGGTCCTCGTCCGTATCCGCCGGAGCAAACCGAGGCCGCAGCGCGCGGCACTCCTTGACGAGCGGCCCCGCCCGCTGCCGGCAGCAATACCAGATTGGATCACTCATTTTTTCGTATTAACCCTCCTTTTTCTTATCGTTGCCGCGGAAAACGCTGCCTTGTCTTATAAGACAGGGCGCGCAGCGCGGGCCACGGCGTAACCGGCGCCCAAAGGAGGCGCTGCGTTGTGCTAAAAGAGCCCGTCAGCCTTTCAATGCTCATGGACGCTCTGTCCTATCGCATGCCGATGCGAGTCACCGCCGTGCGATACTTTTGCCGCATGAAATACCCGTCCGCGTTTCCCGTCTGTCCCCGCTGCAAAACAAGCATGGAGCGGGAATATCAGGCCTACTGCGACCGCTGCGGGCAAGCCCTCGAATGGAAGGGCTTCCAGAAAGCTGTCGTTATCATGTGCCTCTAGGCCCTATTCCTCCGCCCGCATATCCGCGCCGCAGTTGGGGCAAAACGACGGTTGTGCCTTGTTGACATTATCTCTGGAGCACTCCGAACAATACGGGAACTTCCTCCGTTTATCTGCGTGTGTGAGCCACCGCCCGCGCACCACAGGCCGCACGTCGGCGGCGGGGATAGAGTCCCATTCGTCTATTGTCTTTTGTATGGCATCATCAGCGCTTTTTGTGCACCGCCAATTTTTTACAAGAAGGCTCAGCGACGCTTCCGCCTCGATGTACTTCTTCTCGTCAGCCATTACTCACCCCTCCTCCGGCTTGTCGCACCGCTCGAACGCGATGGCCCTCGCAATCTCCTCCGGCGTCAGTCCCGTGTCTTCGTACTCCATGAGCTTCGCGTTCAGAGCAGAGAACGCCCACGCTGCGTTGTAGACCAAGGCGATGAAGCCCTCCATCGTATCCGAGCCGTCGAAGATCAACTCGGCCATTGCCATGTTGAGATTCTCGTCGTCCATCTCATCAACGTCGATGTCGGCCTTGAAGTTCTTGACGATTCCCCTGATCCAGTCGTCCAGCTTTACGTCGGGATAGTCCGGCGCCGGTCCGCCACCGCGAACCCATGTCGTGCCGTCTTTGCAGTAGAACAGGTTCAGCGTGGAGAAAAAGTTGTCCTTCGGGTCTTTGTATGTCAGTCGTTTCATCATGCGTCCTCCTTTGGCTTCTCGCACCGCTCGAACGCGATGACCCACACCCACGGATTCGCCGCCCAGCCGTAGCGCTCGCGGTCTGCGGGCTTGATGGTGCTGTCCCATAGAGCTTGAAATCCGACTTCCGGGTACGCGCTTTCAAGCGGGCAATCTACGGCTTTTACAATTCCCCTTTCACACGCTATCCTATCTTTAAGCAAATTCCCGTAGTAGCACATGACACAGGACGGGACGGCTCCTTCTCTTCGTATGTCGTCCATAGACATCTCCTGCAACCGCTCCACGCGCACGTCCGTCACCCGCAGGAAGATCCGCGCGGCCTCGCGCGGCATGTGGATGGAGGGACGCCAGCGGCAAGGAGATTTTCCTTTCTCCCACACAAAATCAACGCCGTTGTAGATGCACTTCGCTTTTCTGGCATCCTCGCGGGACTGATCTACCAACCGCATAAACATTTCGCGATCGGCAATGTAGACGAGCGGGCCGCTGGTGCCGTCGGCATAATCGAATGCCATCATCTGGCGGCGAATATCCCAAGCGCCCACCCGCCATGTCTCCCGCACATAGAGGATGTCACCGGGGCGGTAGGGCTGAAGGGTAAAGTAATTCACGCACTCGCCAAGGTCAGCAAACCTGCCGCCATCTCCATATCCGTCCCCGGCAGATTGCCACCAGATGCTCCCGTCCTCGCGAA
>JAFTGG010000044.1 GCA_017458025.1 Oscillospiraceae bacterium
GGGATAGATCATATGAGCGCCCGGCGCGGGGATATCCAGCTCGTAGCGCGCCTTGCCGCTCGTCACGACGCAGGAAACGCCGTCGATGCCGCGATCCCGCACGTCGCCGACGCGGACGGCGCAATGCTCCATCATGCCGGCGGTGACGATTTTCTGCGGCAGGCAGACCTTGTTCAGCCACTCGTCGTCGCCGTTCAGGACCGCGACGCCGTCGGGCGCGAGGTTCTCGAAGATCTCGCACTTCGCGCGGAAAATCCCCTCCCGCGAGCCGAGGTATTCGATGTGCATGTCGCCGATGTTTGTGATGACCGCGACCGTCGGCTTCACCATCTCGCCGAGGTAGCGAATCTGCCCCGCGCGGTCCATGCCCGTCTCGATGACCGCCGCCTCGCAGTCGTCGTCGAGGCGCAGCAGCGTCATCGGCGTGCCGATTTCGTTGTTGTAGTTCGCCTCGGTCTTGAGCGTGCGATAGCGCTGCGAGAGCACCGACGCGATCATCTCCTTGGCGGTGGTCTTGCCGACGCTGCCCGTCACCTGCACCACGGGAATGTCGAACTGCGCGCGATACCACGCCGCGAGGTCTTTGTACGCGATTGTCGTGTCCGCGACCTTGACGTAGAACCTGCCGCCCTGCAGCGTCTCCGGCACGCGGGAGCACAGGCAGCCCGCCGCGCCCGCGGCCAGGGCTTTGTCGATATAATCGTGCCCGTCAAATTTTTCGCCCGCGATGGGAATGAACAGCGCGCCGGCGGACATGCTGCGGCTGTCGGTGCTGACGGCGTCGAACGCCGACGCGCCGCTTTGCAGCAGCTCGCCGTGCACGGCGGATACCAGCTCTTTTACCGTGATGCTCTTCACGACTTCTTCCTCGCTTTCAGCGACTCCTCCACGATCTTCTCGCACAAATCCTCATAGCTCAGCCCGACCGCCGCCGCCTCCTGCGGCACGAGGCTCGTCGGCGTCATGCCGGGCAGCGTGTTGATTTCGAGGAAGTACGGCGTGCCGTCCTCCGTCACGATGAAATCCGCGCGGGCGTAGACGGACAGCCCGATGGTATGGAACACCTTCTCCGTCGCCTCGCGGAGATTCTCCTCCCATGCGGCGGGGATCGGCGCGGGGCAGAACTCCTCCGCCGCGCCCGCCTGATACTTGTTCGCGTAATCGTAAAAGCCCTCCTTGGGCACAATCTCGATAGACGGCAGCGCCTTGCCCGCGAGAATCGCGACCTGGATCTCGCGTCCCTTGACATACTGCTCCAAGACCACGCGGCTGCCGTAGGCGAGGCAGGTGCGCAGCGCCGTCTTAAGCGTATCCAGATCGTGCGCGATGGACACGCCGATGGACGAGCCGCTGGCGATGGGCTTCACAACGCAGGGCAGCCGCGTCGCCTCCGCCAAGGCGTCCACCTCGTCCTCGGCGTAGGTCACGACGCGCCAGCTGGGCGTAACGACCTGATCGGCGACGAGGCGCTTGGTCAGGTCCTTGTCCATAGCGATCGCGCTGCCGAGGCAGCCGCTGCCGGTATACGGAATACCGAGCAGGTCGAACGCCGCCTGCACGCGCCCGTCCTCGCCGCAGGTGCCGTGCAGCGCAAGGAACACGACGTCCGCCCTCTGGCAGACGGCAAGCACGTCCTTGCCGAACAGGCTCGCGCTCTTGTCCTTCCGGCTCGCGCGAACGGCGGCAAGGTCGGGTTCGGTCCTCGCGACGCTGCAGTCGACGCACAGGCCGTCGGGCGCGTCAAAAACGTCGTCCAGACTGCCGGTATAGCTTTCGAGTCCTAGGAACATATCGACCAGAATGGCGCGGTGCCCGCGCGCGCGCAGCGCGCGGCAGACCAAAGTGCCGCTGGAGAGCGAGACGTCGCGCTCCATGCTGAGCCCGCCCGCCAAAACCACGATATTCAAATGGGATTCCGCCTTTCCTGTAGGATTTACATACTTATCCTATTTTAACAGATAGGAGTTTACCACATCTCGGCGCAAAATACAAGCGCCGCCGCTTCCCGTTTTGGGAAACGGCGGCGTTGCTTTTCATTGGATTTTCCACGCCCCAGACAAGATCAGATAAAATCCGCCCGTCGTCTGCTGCGAGTACAGATGATACTCGTCGAGGCTTTTGAGCGCTTTGTTGATAGGCTCGCGATAGTTTAATATATCGCTTGGCTCGTTTGCATCATAGTCATAATCACCATGATATAAAAACTCATCCTTTCGCGCGGCAAAGTTGCTTTCCAACAGCTTTTCCTTCTCCGCGCGATCGAATATCTCGTAAAAGCCGCAGACCTCGGCCCCGATGGGATTGTCGAAGTAGTTCAAACGAAATTCGATCGCCGCAACATCCGTAAAGACGATTTCTTTTGCGACAATTTGCTTTTCCGTCTCATCGTACAATTTCAGCTTGAAGCTGATCCGCGTTCTATCGCATTTCGGCGTGATTTTCAGCGCGGTCATTTGCGCGTCGTGGGTCCGCAGCAATATTTTTGATTTCATCGGAACACCCTCATCTCCGCGTCATACAATTCTAATCTCCTCACCCGCGCGAAGTCGGGCGTCAGCTCCGGCAGATATGCCGCGACCGCGTTCGCGAGCAGCGCGGGGTTCAGTCCCGGGTTCTGCGCCGCGACCACGACATCGGCGGTGACGAGGTTTGGTTCCGCCGCCCACTCGACGCTGCGGATCAGCGGCACGACGTTGATCTGCGCCAAATCCTTGTGCTTCGTGCGCTTCTCGACCAGCACTTCCTCCTGACAAAACAGCAGCGCCAGCTTTCGCGTCGCATCCATCGGCACGCCGTTGTCGTAGTCGAACTCCATACGCGCGCGCAAAAACGCCAAGTCCCGCGCGGGGCGCTCTGCGCGATAGCACTCGCGCACGCGCAAGCCCGCGGGCAAGCCCGTGTTGAGCATCTCCGCGACGCCCGTGCCGCCCAAGTCCTGCTCGACCTCGAAGTCCAGCAACTCGCAGTCGCTGCTCTGCCCCACCGGCAGCGGCAGAACGATGGAAATGAGCGGGTGCGGGTGGAAGCCCTGCGAGTGCTTCAGCTCCAAGCCGCCGCGCGGGAACACGCGCTGGAACGTGCGCATCAGGTCGAGGTGCGAGATATACGACGCCTGATTCTCCTTGACGAACAGCAATCTCAGCTTAGCCATCGCACGCCCTCCCGATCAGACAGTTCGCGCCGCAGCCGGAGCATTGCGTCCGGCAGTCCGGCGTCGTCGCGCCCTCGTACGCCTTGTCGTGCTCGCGCTGCAGGAACGCATCCGTCACGCCCACGTCGATGTGGCTCCACGGCATGACCTCGCCGTGCTCGCGGCGGCGGTTCGCGTAGAAATGCGGGTCAAGGCCGCATTCCTCGAACGCTTCCAGCCAGCGCCGGAGCGAGAAATAGTCCTCCCACGCGTCAAGCTTTGCGCCTTTACGGTGCGCGACTTCCAACACCTTACACAGCCGCCGGTCGCCGCGGGAGATGACCGCCTCCATGAAGCTCGTCGGGGACGGATGCCAATTGTAGGTCACGGTCTTGGTGTTGATGCGCTCGCGCAGCAGCGCCACGCGGCGCTCGTATTCTTCAATCGAAATCTGCGGCTCCCACTGGAA
>JAFTGG010000045.1 GCA_017458025.1 Oscillospiraceae bacterium
CACTCCGCTCAGCGCACGATTTGTCCGTATGATACGGACAAATCGCACGTTCGCTCCGCGCAAAGTGTTTTTTTCTGACGCACATGTCGTCAGAAAAAACGATCAAAGCTCTTTCGCGCCTGCGGGCGCGAAACTCTGCGAGGCTTTGCCGACAGCGGCGCTTGCGGCGTTATTCAAGGTTGGGCCGTTTCGTGAGGAAGCCCCACGTCAGGAAGTACAGCAGCACGTTGCCCAGATACAGCTCGATCAGTCCTACCCAGCGGGGGCCGCCGGTGACGTAGATCGCCGTCGGGCCGTCAGCACCGCCGATGATACCGACGCTGCTTTCTTCCATAGAGTTGAATATCTGAGCAGCGAACGCAAGATTGAGTACGGCGAGCAGCCGCACCAGCGCAATAAAGATAACGACCACCATGAAGTAGTAGAGCAGGCGGTGCTTGCTAAAGTTCTGGGCGATCGCGGCGACGGCGTAGAACAGCAGCGTCAGGAACATCGCGCTGCCCAGCACGTTGAGAATCACGCGCACGATCTCGCCCGCGCCGATCTGCGACAGATGGTAGCGCAGCACATTCAGCGCGTCGCCCACGGCGCCCCAGTTCACTTCTCCCGTCAAACTGCCCGCGAGCAGGACGGACAGCGCCATCAGCGCGCCCGCGACGATATACCAGATCACCGCGACGAACAGCTTCGAGAGCAGCAGCTCATGGACGCTCACGGGCAACGTGCGCATCAAATAGCCCTCGTCGCTAAAGAGGTTTTGCTTGAAGTGCTGCATCAGAATGATAAAGATGCCGACTGCGACGGCAAACAGGCTCATTCCATATAAAATGATGATCGCGTTGCCGGTCATGCCCTGCCAACCGTCCCGAAGCAGGCCCCAAAAGCGGATCACGATACCCGCCAGCACCGCCAGCGCCAGCATCGCGCCGCACAGCGGGACCGCGATGCGTCCGGTGGCGCGGAACTCGTGTTTCATCAATTTTCCAAGCATCAATCTATCCTCCCCTCAGTACGCAAAGGTCTCGCGGAACAGCTCGTCGACGCTCTTGCCCTCTTCCTCGCGGATGGCGTCCACGCTCTTGTGGAGCATGACGGCGCCCTCGCGCAGGAACACGACCTCATCAAGCACCTGCTCCACGTCCGCGATCAGGTGCGTCGAGATCAGCACCGTCGCGTCCTCGCTGTAGTTCGCGATGATCGTGCGCAGGATATAATCCCGCGTCGCGGGGTCCACACCGCCGATCGGCTCGTCGAGCAGATACAGCTTCGCGCCGCGGCTCATCGTCAAAATCAACTGCAGCTTCTCTTTCGTGCCCTTCGACATCGTTTTGATGGGCCTGTCGGTTTCGAGCCCGAGTTTTTGGATCATATCCTCCGCCGCATAACGGCGAAAGTCCATATAAAAATCCTCATAAAACTGCATTGCCTGCTTCGCCGTCATCCACTGCGGCAGCGCGATGCGCTCCGGCAGGTAGGACACGACCGCCTTGGTCTCCTTCGACGGTTTTCTGCCGTCCACCAAAACCTCGCCCGCCGTCGGCGTCAGCAGGCCGTTCGCCAGCTTGATGAGCGTCGTCTTGCCGCTGCCGTTCGGGCCGAGCAGGCCCACGATGCGCCCCGACTCCAGCGTCAGGTCGACGCCGCTCAGCGCCTCCTTCGCGCCGTAGCGCTTGCGCAGCGCCCTACATTCCAATATCGTGCTCATTGTTCCTTCCGCTCCCCTCTCATTTTCTCCAGCAGCACCACCGTCTGCACACGGTCGTAGCCGAGCTTCTGCATCGCGGCAAGGAAATCCCTCGCCCGCCCCTCCGCGAGCTTGCGGCGCTCCTGTTCGATGCGTTCGGCGTCGTCGGTGACGTAGCGGCCCGTCGTACGCTGGCTGTATACGAGGCCGTCGCGCTCCAGCTCGCTCAGCGCGCGCTGCACCGTGTTCGGGTTCACGCCCGCGTCCACCGCCAGCTCGCGTACCGCCGGCAGACGCCCGCCGGGCGGGAACGTGCCGGACACGATGGCGAGCGTCAGATGCTCATAGAGCTGCGTATAGATGGGCGCGTCCGGCCGAAATATCCATTCCATACAGATTCTCCTCTCTGTGTTATTGTATTAAGTGATTAGTACAATAACACGTTTCTAAAGTTTTGTCAAGGCGGAATTTTAAAACTTTTTTGCAAAAAATGAAGCCTCTCGGCAAAAGCGGATTTACACTATGATCGGATAAAAAGCTGATACCATTTATCCGATAGATGACGCCGCCGGCGGCATACAGTTGCCGACGCAACCGGCGTCTCATGCAAACTCATACGAAATGCAACGCGCCTTGCGGCGCTATAAAGAGATACCATCAATGAAATCCTTTTATATGAGCTCCGTATCAGCCGCTGTGCCGAGAGAGCCTGCGATACAATAAAAAATGGGAAGGGCGTTTGCCCTTCCCTGTACCAGCCCAGCTATTGCCGGACTTATTGAGCCGCCAGAATGGAGGTGGTCTTTGCCAACACGCCAGCGAGCAGCTTATAGTCGCTCGGCGAGGACCTGTGGAGAGGAAGCAGGAAGTCCGCCGCGCTGCAGATCCGCTGATAGTCCCGCTGCGTCAGCGCGCCCGCCGCAATGTGACGGTGTACGGTCAGATAATCCTCCCGCAGCGTCTCCGAAATACGCGGCGAGCTGAAATACTGCGCGATCAAGCCGTCCAACAGGGCAACTTCTTCCGATAAATATGGCATTACGACCCCTCCAATCACACAATATGTAGTATAATACCGTTATTATTGAAATTGCAATAGGAATTTAAAAAAATTTTTGCTATAATCATGTCTGCTCAATAAACCACAGAGGGGTGACGCCATGCGAAAACAAACTCGCGAGCTGGCGCTTGCCGGCATGCTCGGCGCGCTCGCCGCCGTGCTGCTGTGCCTCGGCGGAATCCTGCCGCTCGCAACCTACGCCGCGCCCGTGCTCGCGTCCGTCGCGCTGCTCGTCGCGCGGGAAGAATGCCGCGCGGGGTACGCATGGGGCTGCTACGCCGTTTCCGCTGCGCTGGCGCTGCTGCTTTCGCCGGATAAGGAGGCGGCGCTGCTCTACGCGTTTCTCGGCTACTATCCCCTGCTCAAGCCGAGGTTCGACGCCTTGCGCCCGCGGGCGCTGCGCCTCGGCGCGAAGCTGCTCCTGTGCGTCGCCGCCGTCGGCGCGATGTACGCGCTGCTGCTTTTCGCGTTCCGGCTCGACGCGGTGGTTGCGGAATTTGCCGCGACCGCGCCGGCGCTGCTCTGGGCGACCGCCCTGCTCGGCGTCGCCGTATTTATGGTTTACGACCTCGCGCTCACGCGGTTGACTGCCATTTATCAAAAAAGAAGGGCGCGTCGCTGACGCGCCCTTTAAATCGTCGACAAAGGCAAAAGC
>JAFTGG010000046.1 GCA_017458025.1 Oscillospiraceae bacterium
CAGAATCTCCTTGATGAGCTCGATGCCCTTTTGCTCGACAAGGCGGGCCACCGAACAGAGCAGCGGCCACTCCGGCTCCACGGCGATGCCGAATTTTTCCTGAATGAACGCCTTGCATTTCGCCTTGCCGGAACGGTCCTTGACGCTGAAATTCGCCGCGATGCGCGGGTCCTTCGCGGGATCGTAGAGGTCCATGTCGATGCCGTTCAGGATACCGTAGGTCTTGCGTTCCACCATGTCCATCACGCCCTGGAGCCCCTGCCCGAACGCGGGGCTGTGCAGCTCGCGGGCGTAGGTCTCGGACACGGTGGACACCGCGTCCGCCATCAGGATCGCGCCCTTCATCAGGTTGATGTCGTGCCGCCCGTCGTATTCGTAGCCGAGACCGCCCTGATACCAGCCGCCGGGCAGCGCGAACACGCTCTCGAGCAGGCTCGCGCCGAACTGCCCCTGATAGGCGATGTTGTGGATCGTGTAGACGGACTTGATGTGCTGCAGATCCTGCCGCCAGGTCTGGTCGTTTTTGAGGTAGAGCACCGCGGGCGCGGTCTCCCAATCGTTGCAGTGCAGGATCTCCGGCATGAAGTCGAGCTTCGGCAGCAGGTCGATCACCGCGCGGCTGAAAAACGCGAAGCGCAGCGCGTCATCGTCATAGCCGTAGAGCCGCGGGCGGTCGAAAAACCAATTATACTCGACGAACCACACGGTCACGCCGTCATGCTCGCCGCGGTAGAGCCCGCAGGTGTAGGAGGTCCGGCCCAGATACACCGTGAAGTTGCCGGTTTTGGCCAGTCCGCCGCCGAAGCGCTCGCGCACGCATTGGTACAGCGGCGTGATGACGGCGATCTCATCGCCCGCCGCTTTGAGCGCGGGCGGCAGCGAAAAGGCAACGTCCGCCAGCCCCCCGGATTTGCTGAAAGGCGCGCACTCGCTGGTGACAAACAGGATTTTCATGTTCGCTCCCCCTCGATGATCTTCTCCCTCTATAGCATAGCCTGTTTTCGACAATATCGCAAGCGAAAATCGCGCGTTCGAGGCGAAATATCCCACCCCGCAAGGCTTTTTGAAGCTATTCGGCAAAAAAGTGAAATTTTTTGCCGAATAGCCCTTGACAATTGCCATAAAATTCGCCATAATTCCGTTGTGACTCGCGAAAAGAAGTTTACTACGCGACATTTCAATCAATAAATGGAGGAAACAAACATGAACAAGACAGAACTCGTCGCCGCCATCGCTGAAAAGAGCGGCCTCACCAAGAAGGATAGCGAGAAGGCTCTCGCCGCGTTTACCGAGTCCGTTGAGGACGCGCTGAAGAAGGGCGACAAGGTCCAGCTCGTTGGCTTTGGCACGTTCGAGGTCAAGAATCGCGCCGCTCGCACCGGCATCAACCCGCAGACCAAGTAGCCCGTCAAGATCGCCGCTTCCAAGGCTCCTGCGTTCAAGGCCGGCAAGGCGTTCAAGGACGCTCTGAACTAATAGATGATTACAATAAAATCCCTGAAGCCTCACGATGCTTCAGGGATTTTATTATCTTTACCATCGGTTTTCGACGTATTCACAAAACGCGTACATGTCCTTGACGCGCAGCAGCGTACCGTCGTCCAGCGTCGCCGTGCCGCTCCACAGGCCGTGCACCTGATGCGAATGCATGCGCATGACGCCGATATTAAGGTCGGGGTGGTGGTCCATCATCGGAACCATCGTCATGTCGAAACGCCCGTCCTCGGAGATGAAGTGCCACGGCTCCATGAACTTGTCCGGCTTCGGGAACGTCTCGACGTCCACCGCGCCGATCTTGTGCGCCTTGCCGTCGTAAAAAAGGCAGGTCTCCGTCGCGTGCGACTCGTCGCCGATGCCCCAGGTGAGCTCAAAGCCGAACAGGTGGCGCCTGCCATCCGCGCCGTCGAGCCACGTCGCGCCGTTGCCCCAATACCAGAGCATCTTATACGGCGTGCAGACGCGTCCCCAATCAAGCACGCAGAATGTGTCGTCCTTGGAAAACTCGTAGGTCCTGCCGCCCGTGCGGACCGTGCCGGCGCAGGGCATGCAGTTCTGCTTGGTCGTGAGAAAATAGCTGTACGGCAGGCCCCGGAACGGCAGAAGCGTCGTGATGTTCTCAAGCCCCTGCGGAATGTCCATCGCAAACTCGCAGCTCGTATCCTTGCCGCGGAACGAGAGCGTGCGCCGGTCCTCGCCGGTATCTGCCTCAAACGTCGTGCCCGCGACGGTGAATTTCACATGATTCGGCACATCGCCGCGCGGCGGCAGCACATATTTGTTCGCGCCGCCGACATAGGGCGCGAGCTCGTTCGCGATAACGCGCCGTTCCTCCAGGTCGACCAGCAGCGCGGAGGCATAGCCGCCGAGCGTGATGTTGCAAAACGTGAGCTGCACCATGCAGCGCCCGTTCGAGATTTGATAATAGTCCCATTCCTTGCGGTGCGCGACGGGCTTCACGAGCCCGCGGTCATATTGAAACACATTTTGCCGCGCCCAGCCCGCGGCGAGCAGCCGCCCGTCCCGCGCGAACATCCGCGTCGGCTCCGTGTACTCCCGCTGGGCGCTTTTGGGAAATCGCGGGTCCTGCCAGCCGATGTAAGTCCTCTCCATGACGGCCTCCTCACACGATTTCGAGATCCCTGCCCTTCTCCAGGCAGACGACCTCGTCGCCGATGTAATAGGTCTCATACTGCTCCGCGCTCACGACGATCTCTCGCGCGCCGTTCGGCGTTTCCAGCTCAAAGCGGTAGATCGGGTCGTTTTCCCCGCGGGAGTAGTCGGCATATTTGTTCTTGAGCGGGAACGCGACGGTCTTGTCCGGATCGACCGGCGCGGCGCTCTGCGGCGCGCTCGCG
>JAFTGG010000047.1 GCA_017458025.1 Oscillospiraceae bacterium
TGCGGGCAAGAGCCTGCTGTGCGCGGCGCTGTGCCGCATTTTCCGGCAGAACGGATATCGCGTTGCGCCGTTTAAAAGCCAGAATATGGCGCTCAACAGCGGCGTTACGCGCGACGGGCTGGAGATGGGCCGCGCCCAAATCGTACAGGCTGAGGCGGCGGGCATCGAGCCGGACGTACGCATGAATCCGATCCTGCTCAAGCCGTCGAGCGACACAGGCAGCCAGATTATTGTAAATGGCGTTGCCCGTGCGCATATGACCGCCGCAGAGTATTTTTCCTATAAAAAGCAATTGATTCCTGATATTCTCGCGGCATACGAGGCGCTTGCGTCGGAGTACGACATTATAGTAATCGAGGGCGCGGGCAGCCCCGCGGAGATCAACCTGCGGGAGAACGACGTCGTCAACATGGGTCTTGCGGAGATGGTCGGCGCGCCGGTGCTGCTCGCCGGCGATATTGACCGCGGCGGCGTGTTCGCGCAGCTTTACGGTACGGTGGCGCTCCTTGAAGATGCGGAGCGCGCGCGCATAAAAGGGCTTATCATCAACAAATTCCGCGGCGATGTGGGCCTTTTGCGGCCGGGCATTGCGCAAATCGAGGAAAAAACCGGCGTGCCGGTACTCGGCGTCGTGCCGTATCTGCATGTCGATATCGACGATGAGGACTCTCTTGCGCCACGACTTTCTGCCAAGAATCGAGATAAGTCTATCGAAATCGCGGTCATTCGACTGCCCCATATCTCCAATTTTACGGACTTTGCTCCGTTAGAGGAATACTCGCAATTTGGAATTAATTATGTTAACCGATTGTCAGACCTCGGCACGCCGGACCTCATCATTCTGCCGGGCACCAAAAGCACGATGGCGGATCTCCTGTGGCTGCGCCGGAATGGCTTGGAGGCGTCGATTTATCAGCTTGCCACGCGTAAAAAAACGCCGGTGCTTGGCGTCTGCGGCGGATACCAGATGCTCGGCGGCGAGCTGCGCGACCCGGAGGGCGTGGAGTCGGAGCGGTCCGTTCTGCGCGGCATGGGGCTGCTGCCTTGCACGACGGTGTTCGGGCCGGAGAAGACGCTGACGCGGGTGCGGGCGACCGTCACCGGCGGAGAGCTGGACGGCGCGCACATCGACGGCTATGAAATCCATATGGGCGCGACGGAGGCGCATGGGGAGCCGTTTTGCCGCTTGGAGAGCGGCGAAGCGGACGGGTGCCGGCAGGAAAACGTGTTCGGCACCTATCTGCATGGGCTGTTTGACAGCGGCGAGGTCACGGAAAAGCTTGCCGCGTGGCTCTGTGCGCGCAAGGGCGTCGCCGCGGCGGCTGCGCCCGTCGAGGACCGCCGCGCCTATCGGGAACGGCAGTATGATCTGTTGGCGGGCAGAGTGCGCGCGGCGTTGGACATGGACGCGATCTATCGCATTTTGGAGGGGGAAGCCTGATGGGATACACAAAACCCGCGGATATCGAACGCGAGAGCATGTCGATCATCGAGCGCGAGCTCGCGGAGCGCGGCATTGCGCCGCCGCCGGAGCACGCGGCGATCGTCAAGCGCGTGATCCACACCACCGCAGACTTCGATTACGCGGCGGCGCTGCACTTCACTAAGGGCGCGGCGCAGCGCGGCGCGGAGGCAATGCGCGGCGGTGTGATCGTGACGGACACGAATATGGCGCGCGCGGGGGTCAGCCGGCGCGCGCTTAAAAAGCTCGGCGGCGAGATATTCTGCTATATGGCGGACGAGACCGTTTCCGCCGCGGCGCGGGAGCGCGGCGTCACACGGGCGGTCGCGGCGATGGAGCGGGCGGTCACGGAGCATGCAAATGCGGTCTTTGCGGTCGGCAACGCGCCGACCGCGCTGTTGAGGCTCGCCGAAATGATCGACGCGGGCGCGCGTCCGGCGCTGATCATCGGCGTGCCGGTGGGCTTCGTCAACGTCGTCGAGAGCAAGGAGCGTATATGGGAGGTCTGCGAACGCTGCGGCGTGCCGGCTATCGTCGCTATGGGCCGCAAGGGCGGCAGCGGCGTCGCCGCGGCAATCTGCAACGCGTTGCTTTACACAGCGGCGGGAATGCTGGACCCGTCGGACCGGCAGTAGCGCTGAAAACGGGGCAAATAAGCGGACAAAGTGATTGACGCACTTTGCCCGTTTATTGTATAATCGTAATCGGCATACGATAATCCCATGTAATACTATGCTGCAATAAAAATATCTTATTTTCATTGCAGCATAGTCTGAGAACCTGTATTCACAGCCGCCGAACACCGTCTGATACTGTTATCGGATAAAATTTTATTCGATAACAGTATCAGTATAAAATTAGATCGAGGAGGAGCCCGCCATGAAAGAATGGACTCGCGAAGAACGCTATCGGGTGCTGCAAAGCTCCGATGAGATCAAGGACCTCCATGAGCGCATCGGCAAGTCCGTCTACCGCCAGACCTACCATGTCCAGCCGGTGACGGGGCTTTCGAGCGACCCGAACGGCTTCGCGCTGCACAAAGGCGTGTGGCACCTGTGCTATCAGTGGTGCCCTTGGGGCGCGGTGCACGGACTGAAATATTGGTATCACGTCACGAGCGAGGACCTGATCCATTGGAGGAACGAGGGCGTCGGCCTCGCGCCGGACTGCGAGTATGACAACCGCGGCACGCACTCCGGCAGCGCGATCTCCGTGGGCGGCGACCTGTATTTCTTTTACACCGGCAACCACCGCGACGAGGATTGGACGCGCACGCCCTACACCTGCGCGGCGGTGCTCGGCGCGGACGGCAAACCGCATAAGCTCGACAAGCCGCTCTTCGGCCCGCGCGACACGCACAGCGAGCATCAGCGCGATCCGAAAATCGTCTGGGTAGAGAGCAAGAAGAAGTATTTTATCTTCATCGGCGCGCAGACGCGCGACCTCAAGGGCTGCGTGCTGGTCTACGAGTCGGCGGAGCTGCTCTCCGGCTGGACGTTCGCGGGACAGCTCAAGGTGCCGGGCTACGAGAGCTTCGGCGGCATGTGGGAGTGCCCGTACATCGTGAACATCAGCGGCAAGGACGTGCTGATCTTCTCGCCGCAATACACCAAGCTTCCCGGGCGCGGAGAGAGCACGAATCACAACGTCTACTTCCTCGGCACGATGGATTACGACACGCTGACCTTTACGCCCGACGGACCGTACCGCTATCTCGACTACGGCTTCGACTTCTACGCCGCGCAGGGCGCGGCGAACGTCGGCGATCCCGACAAGGCGATCCTGATCTCGTGGATCGGTCTGCCCGACAACCACTATCCCACCGAGGAAGAGGATTGGGAGGGCACCATGACGCTCCCGCGCGAGCTGCGCGTGAAGGGCGGCAGGCTTGTCCAGACGCCGATTTCCGGCATTGAGACGCTGCGCGGTCCCGAGCTCCCCGCGAACGGCGACCTGCCCGCCGCCTGCGAGCTGGCGGTCGAGGCGCCGGAGGGCGACTTCGATCTGAACCTGTTCGTCAAGGAGGACGGCACGGGCGGCCTGTGGCTGCACTATGACGCGGCGAAGCGGGTTTGCACCCTCGACCGCACGGGCATGGACAAGCGCTTCAACACGCAGGTGTTCGAGGTGCTGGATATGCCGATCGAGACGCCGCTCAAGACGCTGCGCATCTTCATTGACCACTGCTCGACGGAGTTCTTCGTAAACGACGGCGAGGCGACCTTTACGACGCGCAGCTACCCGACGGCGCGCGAGTTCCATTACACCGTCAGCGACGGCGCGAAGGTGCAGATTTGGACGATGAAGCCGTCTGTCAAGGACGATTTTGTCGTGTAGCAGCGTCCTGTTATAATGGACTCATATAAAAAGATTCCATTGATGGTATCGTTTTATAGCGCCAAAGGCGCGTATGAGTTCGCATGAGACGAAAGTTGCGTCAGCAGTTGCATGCCGCCGATGGCGGCCTCTATCGGATAAAAAGTGTATGTTTTTATCCGATAATCGTATTATACAACGAAATGACAGATTGCCATTTCGCCTGCCGCCGACGCGGCGACCGCGAAATATGGCTGTGCGCCATGCCCGATTTCGGTCATGGCGCCGGGAGGTACGCATGAAAAAGAAAGTATTTGCCAGCGATTTCGACGGCACGCTGTATTTCTACAAGGCGGACGTCAAGCTTCCGCCCGAGAGCGTGGAGAAGATCAAGGAGTATCAGGCGGCGGGGCATCTGTTCGGGCTCTGCACCGGCCGCCAGGTCGGCGGGCTGACGCCGTTCATCGGCGGCGTCATCGAGCCGGACTTCTACATCACAAGCAGCGGCGCGAACATCGTCGACCGCGATTTACGGCCGATTTTAAAGCGCGGCGTCGACCGCGCCGTGGCGGACGCGCTGGTGCGCCGCTTCAAGGACGGCCGCCGCATGACGCTGGACGTGGAGGGCGACGTCTGCGTGTTCGCGCCGATGGAGTACCCCGGCAGGTATTATGTGATCTCCGGCGTGGACGATGCGCCCAAGGGACTTATCCATCAGGTGAGTATTCACAATGAGACGCTGGAGGAGGCCGCCGCGGTCAGCGCATGGGTCAACGAGACCTACGGCGACTATGTGACGGCGTTCCAGAACGTCGTCGAGGTGGATATCGCACCCAAGGGCTGCTCCAAGGGCAAGGGCGTCGAGTATCTGCGCGAGCATATGCGTTCGCAGTGGGGCGACGTGACGCTCTACGGCATCGGCGACTCCGTCAACGATCTGCCTCTCATTGAGGCGGCGGACGTATCCTATACGTTTCCCTACGCGCCGAAAGAGGCGCAGGAGAAAGCCGACAAGGTCGTCGGGACCATTTGCGACGCGCTCGACGACAGCATGAACGACAACAGATAAAGGACACGATACCCATGAGTCAGGCATTGCGTGACGCGCGAGCGTACGAAGAAGAAAAGGAACTCCTGATCCGCCCCGAGGAACGTCCCGCGTTCCACCTCGGCGCGCGGGTGGGCTGGATGAACGATCCCAACGGTTTTTCATGGTATAAAGGGCAATACCACCTGTTTTACCAATATCACCCCTACGACTCCCATTGGGGGCCGATGCATTGGGGCCATGCGGTCAGCGGCGACCTGCTGCGCTGGCGTTATCTCCCCGCGGCGATGGCGCCCGACCGCCCCTATGACCACGCGGGCTGCTTTTCCGGCAGCGCCATCGAGCTGCCGGACGGCCGGCATCTGCTGATGTATACGGGCGTGGCGAAAGAGGTGCAGCCGGACGGCTCGATGCGCGACGTGCAGACGCAGAACCTCGCCTTCGGCGACGGCGTCAACTATGAGAAGTATCCGCAAAACCCGGTCATCACCGCCGCCGGCCTGCCCGAGGGCGGCAGCCGCTTCGACTTCCGCGACCCGAAGCTCTGGCGCGAGCCGGACGGCAGCTACCGCGCCGTTATGGCGAACGACGCGGCGCGGGGCGGCGGGCAGATGCTGCTCTACCGCAGCGCCGACGCGCTCCGATGGGAGTTTGACCACGTTCTCGCGGAGAACCATGACCGCATCGGGCGCATGTGGGAGTGCCCCGACCTGTTCGAGCTGGACGGATATCAAGTCCTGCTCGGCAGTTCGCAGGACATGCTGCCCAAGGGCTTTGAGTATCACAACGGCAACGGCACGTTCTATTTCCTCGGCCATATCGACCCTGAAACAGGGAGATTTGTCGAGGAGAGCAACCACGCCGTCGACTACGGCATCGACTTCTACGCGCCGCAGACCATTTTGACGCCCGACGGGCGGCGGGTGATGATCGGCTGGATGCAGAATTGGGACACCTGCAACCTGCACACGCCGTCTACGCCGTGGTTCGGGCAGATGAGCCTGCCGCGGGAATTATCCGTCGAGAACGGCGTGCTCTATCAGCGTCCCGTCCGCGAGCTGGAGGCGCTGCGGCACGACAAGGCGGAATACGGGCGCGTGACCGTCGAGAACGAGGAGATCGAGCTCGGCGGCGTATCGGGCCGTATGATCGACATGGAGGTGGAGATCGAGCCGGTCGGGGAGGAGTACGACAAGTTCTCCGTCTTCTTCGCGAAGAATGAGGATTACCACACCGGCGTCAGCTTCCGGCCGCATGAGTCCACGCTCAAGATCGACCGCAAGTTCTCCGGTTCCCGCCGCGCCATCATTCACCAGCGCCGCGCCAAGGTGCGCCACGAGGGCGGAAGGCTCAAGCTGCGCATTATCCTTGACCGCTTCAGCGCCGAGGTGTTTGTCAACGACGGCGAGAAGGTCCTCTCCGCCATGCTCTATACCGAACCGGACGCCGACCGCGTCTCGTTTTTTGCCGACGGTAAGGCGGCGTTCCGCGTCACAAAGTACGATCTGTCGCTTCCGTGAAGCAAAAGGCGTGATTTTCGGAAATCGCGCCTTTTTAAAGGGCCTGCGCGGGGCCCCGTCCCGCGGCTTCAGCTTGACAACGCGGGCAAAAAGAAGGTATCATGAACTGCAGCAACCAACGGAGGAGAGTGCGTATGAACGACTTCAATTATTATGCGCCGACGCAGGTGGTCTTCGGGCGCGGCGTCGAGGAACGCGCGGGCGAGCTTGTCAAGCGGTACGGCGGCAAGAAGGCGCTGCTCCACTACGGCGGCGGCAGCGTCAAGCGCAGCGGGCTCTTTGACCGCGTGGCGGCGTCGCTGGACGCGGCGGGGATCCCCTGGGTCGAGCTTGGCGGCGTGGTGCCGAACCCGCGCGTGTCCAAGGTGCGCGAGGGCGTCGAGCTGTGCCGGAAGGAGGGCGTCGACTTCATTCTCGCCGTCGGCGGCGGCAGCGTGATCGACTCCGCCAAGGCGATCGGCTACGGCCTTGCCTACGACGGCGACGTGTGGGACTTCTACGATCGAAAGGCGACGCCGAAATCGAGCTATCCCGTCGGCTGTGTGCTGACGCTCGCCGCTACGGGCAGCGAGATGAGCGATTCCAACGTGATCACGAATGAGGAAAACGGCAAAAAACGCGGTGTGAACAACGACCTGTGCCGCTGCAAGTTCGCGCTGATGAACCCAGAGCTGACCTTTACCGTGCCGCCGTATCAAACGGCCGCGGGCTGCGCGGATATCATCTCCCATACGATGGAACGCTATTTCTCCGGCAATGAGGCCGTGGAGCCCACCGACTCCATGTCGGAGGGGCTGCTGCGCTCGATGATCGAGATGTCGAAGCGCGTTATGGCGGACCCGCGGGACTACGAGGCGCGCGCCGCGGTCATGTGGGCGAGCAGCCTGTCCCACAACAATCTGACCGGCTGCGGCCGCGGCGGTCACGGCCGTGTGGGCGATTGGGCGTGCCACCAGCTCGAACATGAGCTCAGCGGTATGTTCGACGTGACTCACGGCGCGGGCCTTGCGGCGATTTGGGAGGCGTGGTCGCGCTACGTCATGCCCCGCGGGGTCAAGCGGTTCGCGCGCTTTGCCCGCAACGTCATGGGCGTCGCGGAGCCTGACGATGAGAAGGCGGCGCTCGCGGGCATCGAGGCGTACAAGGAGTTTCTGCGCTCGATCAGCATGCCGACCGATATCCGCGAGCTGGGCGTCGAGTTGACCGACGAGCAGATCGACCGGCTCGCGTGGAACTGCTCCTTTGAGAACACGCGTACCATCGGTTCGATCCGTGTGCTGGATCTCGAAGACATGAAGGAGATCTACCGTCGGGCGCGATAAGCGGAGGGAATCCGGCAAATGGACCGGAGCGAGAAAAAGCCTGAGAGCCGCGGCTCTCAGGCTTTTATGTATTTCCGCATAACTTCGTCCAGCTTCGCCCGATACGCCTCGGGCGCGACGTGCATGGTTTCGATGTGCTTCGCGTCGGGAGTGAACAGGCAGTCCTTTTTGCCCCGATACGCCCTGTAGAGCATCGGGCCGTTCATGAACGGCACCGTGCTGTCGTCCTCGCCGTGGACGAACAGGATCGGCGCCGTTGCCCGCGCGAGGTGCGCGCGTACGTCGCTTTCCGCGAGGTTACAGCCGGAGACGGCGCGGTGCAGCGCCGACATGGGGCCATAGAGCGGGCCGAGCGACGCGCCCAGAGTAAGCCGCGCGTCGGCGAAGCCGCTGTCCTCGACGATGAAGCGGACGTTTTCCGGCACACGGTCGCTCATGGAGAGCACCGTCGCCGCGCCGAGAGAGAAGCCGTGGAGCACGATCTGGATATCCTCGCCGAAGCGCTCGCGCAGAAACGCGAGCCAATCGAGGCAGTCCTCGCTCTCGAACGTGTCAAAGCCGATATAGCGTCCGCCGCTCGCGCCGTGGGCGGTGTTGTCGCAGGCGAACACATCGAAGCCGCGGCTCGCGTAATAGTCAAGATACATGCCCGCGTTTTCCGCGTATTCGGAGCGGTAGCCGTGGACGAGGAACGCGAGCTTTTTGCCGCCGCTGCCGCCGCAGGGAATGTAGTGGCCGTACAGCAGCTCGCCGCGTTTGGAACGGAGCGTGAGATGCTCCTGCGGCGTCCGGCGCAGCGCCTCCGCCGCGCTGTCGCGATGGGCGTAATAATCCTCCGCATGCCCCTTTTTGTCCAGGAGCGGGTTCAGTATCCGCGAGCCGCCGCGCACAAAGACGTAGCGGTACAGCTCCGCTGTGAGCCAGCCCAGACCGCCGAGGGCGGCGAGCGCGAAATAGCGTTTTTTCATCTCAGCTCACCGGAAGCACCGCGCCGACGGTCGCGAGCAGCGTGCACAGCGCGACGAGGATCTGGAACGGCAGCGTGCCGAAGCGTCCGACAATGGGCGCTTCGCCGACGCGCTTGCGGGAGAGGTGATAGGCGATGATGATGCCGAGCCCCGTGACGACCTGGATCGCGCTGGCATAGCGCGCGAAGCTGACGAAGCTCGCGAGTGAGAACAGCGCGAGCAGCAGGCACGGCAGCGACGCCGCGAGCCAACTGGGCTTGAGCCCCCACTTGGTCTGCTCGTTGACGATGTCGCGCAGGTTCAGCGTGTTCGCCCAGAACGAGGTCGCGAGCGCCAGAAGCGTGAACACATAGCCCACGACGCTGACCCAGCCGCCGAGATGCCGCGCGAGATCGACCAGCGCGCCGTCTTCGGAGATGTTCGCGCCGGCGCCGAGCAGCGTCATGATCGTGACGAGCAGAATGAGCGCGCAGTTGATGCCGAGGCCCGCCGCGATCGCGCCGCGGATCCCCTTCACGTTGCCCTCAAGGCCCTTGACGACCTGCGGCGTGGACATGACGGCGGAGAGCGAGAACGACACCATGCCGAACAGTGCCAGCGCGTTGTTTACGCCGTGGAAGCCGTATGGCAGCGGGCTCATGTCGGACAGGAGCGTCGCGACGAACAGGACGCCGATCACCGCGATCATGGAGCTGACGGCGATCTTCTCGCAGACGCCGACGAGCTTCATGCCGACAAAGACCACGCCCGCGCCGACGATATAGAACAGGAGCATGCCCGCCCAATCGGGAAGGGCGAACCACGAGCGGAATACCGCCGCCGCGCCGGTCAGAAAGCCGCTGACGTTCACGAGCACCGACAGGCCCAGCAGCGCGAACGCCGCCCAGGTGAATATCTGCTTGAACCGCCCCGCGAACAGCTCGCGGTCGAAGCAGCCGATGAACTGCGCGCCGCCGTTGTTGTACGACAGCTCTGCGATAATGAGGTGCAGCACCAGATTGAAGCAGTAGCACAGCGCGAGGATCAGCAAGATTTCCCGCAGGCTGTTGTGAGCCGCGAGATACGGCACGGCGAGAATGCCGGAGCCGACGCCGTGGCCGACGATGATGCTCGTCGCCTCAAAGAAAGTGAGCTTGGATTCGCCGTGGATAGAACTCATGGCTGGCCTCCTTGAAAATTCTCGGAACTAAGAACCTGCCTTCACAGCGGAAGGATAGCGGATGAGCGGGGATTTTTTCGTCAGGCGGTGACGGCTTGACAAAGGAATCCCGACGGTATTCGGCGGATGTGAATACAGATTCTATAATAAGTTTCCGCGCCGGCATTGTCAAGCCGCGGCAAACGCGTTATAATAAAAAGCGTAAAGGAGAGAGGGGCATGGCAGACGTTCGCAAGCTGATTGCGCTTTGTGAGAACAAGCGCGTTTATATCCAAACGCATAATTTCCCCGATCCGGACGCCATCGGCTCGGCGTTTGGCCTGCAGCGGCTGCTGCAGCGCTACAACATTTCGACGAGGCTGTGCTACGACGGGAAGATCGACAAGCTGAGCACGGAAAAGATGCTCGGCATTCTCGGCATCGAGATGTTTTCCGCCGCGGAGATCGAGCAGAAGATGCGGGAGGACGACTGCATCATCTGCGTCGACTCGCAAAAGAGCGGCGGCAATATCACCGACTTTGCCGGCGAGGAGATCGCCGCCATCGACCACCATCCGACCTATGTCGAGGTGCGGTATCGGTACGCGGATATCCGGCCCGTCGGCGCCTGCGCCTCGATCATCGCGCAGTATTATCAGGATCGCGGGCTGGAGCCCGATCCGGCGGCGGCGACCGCGATGCTCTACGGCATCAAGATGGACACGCTGAACTTTACCCGCGGCGTGACGGAGGACGATATCCACGCGTTTTCGTTCCTGCTGCCGCTTATTGACAAGCGCGCCATGACGCAGTTGGAGCTCAACAAGATCGGCTTTGAGGATCTCAAGGCCTACGGCGCCGCCATTGAGAACGTCAGGGTCTACGGTTATTACGGATTCTCGCGTATCCCGTTCCCGTGCCCCGACGCGATGGTCGCGATGCTCTCGGACTTTATCCTTTCGCTCATCGAGGTGGAGGTCGCGGTCATCTACTGCGAGCGGAAAGACGGGTACAAATTCTCCGTCCGCTCGGAGCGCGACGATGTGGACGCGGGCGAGCTGACGCGCCGCGCGCTGCGGGGTCTCGGCGACGGCGGCGGGCACCCCACGATGGCGGGCGGGCTTATCCCGCGCGAGAGCCTCCCGCTGCTCGGCAATTTCCCGGACAACGAGCTGCGCCACCGTTTTTTGGCCGCGCTGCAGGGGACTTGACTTTTCCGCCGTGGCGCGTAGAATATGGTGTTGCGATAAGGAGATGTGACGGTCATGTGGGATCGGAGAGAATTGAAAGCAAGGGCGAAAGAGGCGTTCAAGGCGAATTATTGGCGCTGCGTGCTGGTGGCGTTCCTCGTGTTTGCGCTCGTTGGCGGCGGCGCCGCTTCGTCGGGCAGAAACGCGAAGGACAACTATGAGGACCTGCAGGAGGCGCTGTATGGGAATCACGGCGCGAGCTATGGCGTTGCCCCTGTGCGGCTCGACGCGCCGGACGACCCGGACATAGACGGCCTGACGCCCGCGCGGGTGCGGGAGCTTTTGGGCGGCGTCAGCGCTGCGGCGGGCGACGGCGGCGCGGCGATGGGACCGATTTTCGCCATCATCGGCGGCGTTCTGGCACTGGTGGTGCTGGCGGCGTCCGCAGTGGATATTCTGGTGTTCAACCCCATCACGGTCAGCGCCGCGCATTTCTTCACGAAAAATACCCGCGAACCGGCGACCCTCGATACGCTCAAGCGCGGTTTTACGCCGCATTGGATCAACAACGTTGTGACGCTGTTTCTGCGCGATCTGTTCCTGTGGCTGTGGGCGCTGCTGCTCGTCGTCCCCGCGATCGTCAAGGCGTACGCCTACCGTATGGTGCCGTATATCATGGCGGAGCACCCGGATATGAAGGGCGCCGAGGCGATCACGCTCTCGCGGCGGATGATGAAGGGCAGCAAGTGGAACGCGTTTGTGTTCGACCTTTCGTTCCTCGGCTGGGAACTGCTCTCCGCCGTCACGGCAGGCATTGCGGGGGTTTTCTGGGTGCGTCCGTACAAGGCGGCGGCGAACGTGGAGCTCTACCGCGCGGTCAGCGCAGGGTTCTTTGACGGCGAGGCGGAGTATGTGGACGCGGAGATTGTCTACGAGCCGGAACTCCCAGAAATCGAGTAAACAGGAGAAGCGTGGCGATCGCGGCGTAAGCCGCGGTCGCCCAAAATTGCAATGCGAACCAATGATCTGACGCAGGGGAGTATCCTCAAATCGCTCCTGCGGTTCTTTTTCCCGATCCTATTCGGCATGCTGTTCCAGCAGCTCTACAACACGGTAGACGCCATTGTTGTCGGCCGCGTGGTGGGACACGAGGCGTTGGCGGCGGTCGGCGGCAGTCCGGCGGTCATCATCAACCTTGTCATCGGCATTTTCACCGGCCTTGCCTCGGGCGCGACGGTCATCATCTCGCAGTATTTCGGCTCGCGGGACGATGAGCGCCTGAGCCTCGCGGTGCACACCATTTTACTGTTCAGCCTGCTCGCGGGCGCGGCGCTGACGCTGCTGGGCCGGCTGTCGGCGCTGTGGTCGCTGCGCGCCGTGAAGACGCCGGAGGACATTCTGGCGCTTTCGTGTGGGTATCTGCGTACCTACTACGTCGGCGCGGCGCCGCTGCTGTTGTTCAACGTGGCGTCCGGTATTCTGCGCGCGGTGGGCGACTCGCGCCGTCCGCTCGTCTACCTCGGCGTCTGCTGCGGCATGAACATCGCGCTGGACCTGCTGTTTGTCGCGGGGCTCCGATGGGGCGTGAACGGCGTCGCGTGGGCGACGGTGCTCTCGCAGCTCATGGGCTCGGCGCTGATCTTGCTCCAGCTCTCGCGCAGCCGCGGTCCGGAGCGTCTGGAGCCCCGCAAGCTCCGCATTGACCCGCCGTCCTTAAAACGTATTTTGTACATCGGTATTCCCGCAGCGGTGCAGGGCGCGATGTACTCGATCTCCAACATCATCATTCAGGCCGCCGTCAACGGCTTCGGCACGACCGTCGTCGCGGCGTGGACCGCCATCACCAAGTTTGACGGCGTCTATTGGGTGACGAGCAACTCGTTTGGCACCGCCATCTGCACGTTCGTGGGCCAATGCTTTGGCGCGGGCAAGTACGACCGCATGAAAGAGGGCGTGCGCAAGTGGCTGCTGACCGCCCTCGGCACGTCGCTCGCCATATCGGGATTGTTGATCGGCCTGAGCCGCTGGGGCCTGCGGCTGTTCGCGACGGAGCCGGAGGTCATCGCGGAAGCGATGCGCATCATGTGGTACTTCGTCCCGTACTACGCGATCTGGGCGTTCATCGAGATCATCTCCAACACGCTGCGCGGCGCGGGCGACGCCGTGTCGCCGACGGTCATCTGCCTGATCGGCGTGTGCGTTTTGCGCATGCTGTGGATCTGGGTGGTCGTGCCGCATTGGCATACGGTCATGGGCATCAGCGTGTCGTATCCGGCGACATGGTTCGTCACCGCCACGGCGTTTGTGGTCTACTATTATAAAGGTAATTGGCTGGCGCGCTGCATGGGGCACGCTCAGCAGGGAGGGAACGCATGAAGGGAAACGTCGGCTTCGTTATTCTGACAGCGCTCGCGGCGCTGCTCTGCGCGATGATGTTTTTGCTGGGACGCGTCAACCTTCCCGGCTGGCTGCTGGCGGCGGCGCTGTTCTGCGGGTTCGTCTTTGCGCGTGCGCGCGTGCTCGGGGTTGAATTTCTTCCGCGTTTTGTGGGCTGGATCGTGCTTGCCGCGGCGCTGACGCTGACGTTCCGGATCTTCGGCCCGCCCGTGCGGGCGGTTCCCGCCGCCGAGGGCAAGAATCTGCTCGCAACAGGCGCCGTCACGGTCGCGCAGGGCGATCTGACGGGCGTGTATACGCAGGACGGCGGCGTTGAGGTCTACGCCGGTATCCCGTACGCGAAGCCGCCGGTCGGCGAACTGCGCTGGCGCGAGCCGCAGGAGCCCGAAAGCTGGGACGGCGTCCGTGTCTGCGACCACTTCGCGCCGATGTCGATGCAGACGCGCAATGCGACGTGGTTCAACTCGCTCACCGAGTGGGGGATCTACCATACGTTCCGGCCGCGGCTCCTCGGCAACTCGCTGGAGCCTATGAGCGAGGATTCGCTCTATCTCAATATCTGGAAGCCGGCGGGGGAGCAGAAGGGCCTGCCCGTCATGGTCTATGTCCACGGCGGCTCGCTGACCGGCGGGCAGCCGTCCTGGAGCGAGTACAACGGCGAAAGCCTTGCGCGCAAGGGTATCGTGGTCGTCAACTTCGGCTATCGGCTGAACGTGTTTGGCTACCTTGCCACCGAGCAGCTCGCCGCCGAGTCGGCCAACGGCACCACCGGCAACTATGGCCTGCTGGACCAGCTCGCGGCGCTCAAATGGGTGCGGGAGAACATCGCGGCGTTCGGCGGCGACCCCAACCAAGTGACCGTCTGCGGCGAGTCGGCGGGCGCGAGCAGCGTGAACGCGCTGTGCGTCTCGCCGCTTTCCGAGGGATTGTTCCGCCGCGCCATCGCGGAGAGCAGCGGCGTCACGGCCAAGCAGCCCTACCACACGTTCCGCGCGCTTTCCGACGCGCTGGAGATGGGCGGGAGCATTATGGCGGAGTTCGGCGCGTCGTCGATGGACGATCTGCGCGCGGTGCCAGCGGAAAAGCTGGTGGGCACCAGGCACATCAATAACTCCATGACCGTCGACGGCTATGCCATTACGGAGCAGCCGTACCTGACCTATGAAAAGGGCAAAAACCACGAAGAAGCGCTGCTGCAAGGCTACAATGTGCACGAGGCGGACCTGTTCACGCTGTTTACCAAGGTGACAAAGGACAATTACGTCGAAACGCTCCGCCCGCTGCTGGGCGGCTATGCGGAACGGGCGGCGGAGCTGGTGCCGCCGCGCGCGGTCGACGCGAAGTACCACTGGCCGGTCGAGGCGGGCGGCGACGCCAAGGGCGCGTCCAACGAGGTCTATTCCGCCGCGTGGTTCGCGTACAGCCACTACTGCTGGGCGCGGCTGCTTACGGCGCAGAATAAGCCTGTATGGGAATACTACTTTACAAAGGACAACGGCGAGCTCGGCTCCGCTCACGGCGGAGAGCTGCCTTACGCGTTTGGCAATCTTGAGCGCCACGCATGGCTTTACGATGACAGCGACCGCGCGCTGAGCGAGGTCATGCAGGCGTACTGGGCGAACTTTGTCAAGTACGGCGACCCGAACGGCGACGGGCTTCCCGAGTGGAACGCGACGCGCGACGGACGCGAGGTTCTGGAGCTCGGCGAGCAGGTCGCGTCCACCGCCGACCCGTACCTCGGGCTCTATGAGCTGTTGGACGCATATCAGGACGGTGTTGCAGCGGATTAAACAAAAGACAACCAAAGAATTTATTGAAAGCGTCCAAATTTTTGGGCGCTTTTCCTCTTGCAATCCGCGCTCAAAGGGCTACAATCAGTTGAACCCCGCAAGGGATAGAAAGAAGTGAACCCCATGACACAAGATATGACCACGGGCGCGCCGATCAAGCGCATTCTCGCGTTTTGCGGCCCGATTTTGGTCGGCAACTTGTTTCAGCAGTTTTACAACATCGCCGACAGCGTCCTCGTCGGGCGTATCCTCGGCGTCAACTCCTTCGCCGCCGTCGGCTCGACGGGCGCGCTGAATTTTCTTGTGCTCGGCTTTGCGCTGGGCATCTGCTCCGGCTTTGCCATTCCCATCGCGCAGAGCTTCGGCGCGGGCGACGGCGACGAGGTCCGCCGCCGCGCGGGGCAGCTTATATGGCTGGGCGCGATCTTTTCGGCGTTCATCACGCTGATCGCCGCGGTCTGGACGGACGACATTCTTCGCATCACGCAGACGCCGGCGGAGATTTATGACGAGGCGTACAGCTATATCCATATCGTATTCCTCGGCGCGGGCGCGACCATTCTTTATAATCTGAGCTCCGGCGTGCTGCGCGCGCTGGGCGACAGCCGTACGCCGCTGTGCTTTCTCATTGCCGCGGCGCTTGTGAACATCGCGACCGACGTGCTGTTCATGCGCTTTCTCGGCATGGGCGTTGAGGGCGCGGCGTACGCGACGGTGCTTTCGCAGTTGCTCTCCGGCGCGGCGTGCCTGGCGTATATCCGCGGCAGGGTGCCGATGCTGCGCCTTGACCGCGACGACGTCCGGCCCGACCTTCGCCGCATGCGCCTGATCTCGGCGATCGGCGTGCCGATGGGTTTGCAGTTCTCCATCACCGCTGTCGGCTCCATCATGGTCCAGAGCGCCGTCAACGGCCTCGGCACGGCGGCGGTGGCGGCGGTCACGGCGGCGCAGAAGGTGCATCTGCTCATCTCCGCGCCGCTCGACAGTACCGGCACGACGATGGCGACCTACTGCGGGCAGAACCTCGGCGCGCGGGACCTGCCGCGTATCCGCAGGGGCGTGCGCACGATCACAGCCGTGTCTTTTGGCTACTGTGTGCTGGCGCTGGCGTTCAACTACTTCCTTGGCAGCGCTGTGGCGTCGTTCTTTCTCGACGGCGCGGACGCGTCGATCCTCGCCGACACGCGCCGTTTCCTCACCATCAACGGCGCGGCGTACCCGCTGCTCGCGATCATCTTCATCTTCCGCAACGGCTTGCAGGGCATGGGCTTTTCCAAGCAGGCGATGGCGGCGGGCCTCGCCGAGCTGGCGGCGCGCGCGTTGGTCGCGTTTGGCTTCGTCGGCCGCTTCGGCTACCTCGCCGTGTGCTTTGCGAATCCCGTGGCGTGGGTCTTTGCCGACGCGCTGCTGCTGGCGCTCTACTGTGTCGAGCTGCGGAAGCTGGAGCGCCTTTGGGCGAAAGAACCGGTCCCGCGCGAGCCGGTGGTCGCTGTGCGGCTGGGGCGGGTATAGCGAGCAAGATCCCCGATAAAGTCGGGGATCTTGTTGTATTTTGCGAATTTCGGTGCTATAATGCCATCAATGACTAGAGAAGGAGCAGGCGTTATGAAGATCAGCGAGATCGTCGAATCCAAGCAGTATTCCGTATCCTTTGAGGTGTTTCCGCCCAAGACGGAGGACACCCGCGAGAGCGTGACGCGGGCGGCGCGCGCCATTGCGGCTTTGAAGCCTGTGTTCATGAGCGTGACCTACGGCGCGGGCGGCGGTACGAGCGAGTACACCGCCGACATCGCGCACGACCTGCAGGAGAATATGGGCGTGCCGATGATGGCGCACCTCACCTGCATCACCTCGAGCCGCGACCGTATTCAGGAGCAGCTCCGGCTGCTCAAGAGCAAGGGCGTCGAGAATATCCTCGCGCTGCGCGGCGATATCCCAGAGGGCTTCGAGCTCAAGGAGCAGAACTACCACCACGCCATCGAGCTGGTGCACGACATCAAGGCGTTCGACCCGAACTTCTGCGTCGCGGGCGCCTGCTATCCGGACACGCACCCCGACGCGCCGAACCAGAAAGAGGATATTCTTCACCTCAAGGAGAAAGTCGACGCGGGTATGGATTTTCTCATCACGCAGATGTTTTTCGACAATCCCGTGTTCTACAGCTATATGTATAAGCTGCGCGAGGCGGGAGTCAATGTGCCGGTGCACCCGGGCATCATGCCCATTGTCAACGCCAAACAGATGAAGCGCACGCTCAAGCTTTCCGGCACGACGCTGCCCGAGCGTTTCCGCCGCATTCTCGACACGTTTGGCGAAACGGAGCAGGCGATGCGGCAGGCGGGCATCGCCTACGCCACCGACCAGATCATCGACCTGTTCGCAAACGGCTTCCGTACGGTGCACGTTTACTCGATGAACAACCCGCAGGTCGCCAAGGCGATTCTCGACAACCTCTCTGACATTCTCGATTGATGGACCTTTATGCGACCCTCGGCTCGGCGTGCGCAGACCGCGAAACGCTCTCGGCGCTGTTTCGAGAGGGTATGACCGCCGCGCGCCTCAATCTCTCGCACACGTCGCTGCGCGGCTGCGCGCCGCTGCTTGACGCTTTTTTTGCCGCCGCGTCGGACGCGGGCGTCCGGCCGCGCCTTGTCATTGATCTGCAAGGTCCGGAGCTTCGCGTCGGGACGCTGGCGCGGCCGCTTGCGCTGCCTGCCGGCGGGAGCGCCGTCCTCGGCGCGGACGGGATTCCTGTGCCGCGGAGCGTGATCGAGACGGCGGAGCCGGGGGATCGCATCTCTCTCGATGACAGCGCGCTGCTGTTGGAGGTCATTTCCCGGGAAAATGCTTCGCTCCGCTGCCGCGTGTCGCGCGGCGGGACGCTGCAAAGCCGAAAGAGCCTCGCGATCCTCGGCAGGGAGATCGGCTCGCCGGCGCTGACGGACGAAGACCGCGCGAACCTGCGCGACGCGAGCGGCTTCGGCGCGACCGATGTGCTCCAGCCGTTCGTTCGCGGCGCGGACGACGTCCGCGCGGTGCGCGAGGCGCTGGGCGAGGCGGGCCTGCCGCATATCCGCGTCATGGCGAAGATCGAGAACCGGCGCGGGCTCGACCGCCTGGACGAGATCATCGCCGCGGCGGACGAGATCTGTATTGCGCGCGGCGACCTCGGCAACGCGATGCCGCTGTGGGAGCTGCCGCGCCGGCAAAAGGAGATCGCCCGCCGCTGCCGCGAAGCGGGGAAGCCCTTTTGCGTCGCGACGCAGCTACTTTGGTCGATGCATGAGCGCGCCGTGCCGACCCGCGCGGAGGTGCTCGATATCTACAACTGCGTGCTCGACGGCGCGAGCGGCCTGATGCTCACGGGAGAGACCGCGGTCGGGAAGTATCCCGTCGAAGCGATGCGATACCTCGCGCAAACGGCGCGCACGGCGCAAAGCTGAATATATACACGAATAAATGCATATAAAACACTCCTTCTTGTGCATTCCGCACAAGAAGGAGTGTTTCTTTCGTGCATAATTATCGGAATTGCGGATTGACGGTTGCATAAGAATGTATTATTATTCAAATACAGCAAGCGGCAAGACGCCGCGTCTATGAGAAATCATTTGGAGGAAATGAAGATGAAAAAGCTGATCGCGCTGCTTCTGGCAGCTATGATGGTCCTGTCCCTTGCCGCTTGCGGCAGCAAGAGCGCTTCGTCCAAACAGTACAAGTACAACACCGTCGCCGACGGCAAGCTGACGGTGGCGACCTCTCCGGACTTCGCGCCCTACGAGTTTTACGCCATCGACGCCAACGGCAATCCCCAGCTCGCGGGCTTCGACGTGGCGCTCGCCGGCTATATTGCGAACGAGCTCGGCCTTGAGCTTGAGATGGTGCCCATCGACTTCGACGGCGTCCTGATGGAGCTGCAGACCAAGTCGGTTGACCTCGGCCTTGCGGGCCTGTCGCCCGACCCTGATCGTGAGAATATCATGGACTTCTCGGATATTTACTACATGGGCGGACAGTCCTTCGTGACCGTCAAGGGCAGCGAGAGCAAGTTTGCGACCCTCGCCGACACCAACCAGGCGGGTCTGCAGATCGGCGCGCAGACCGGTTCGATCCAGGTCGGCCTCGCCGAGGAGAACAGCCCTAACGCCGACATTATCCAGCTCGCGAAGGTCACGGACATCATTGCCGAGCTTCTCGCCGGTAAGCTGGACGGCGCGTATATCGAGACCGCGGTCGCCGAGAGCTACGCCGTGAACTATCCCGAGCTTGCCATCGTGCTGGACGTTCCCTATGACGTGGAAGGCTCCGCCATCGGCGTCTCCAAGGGCAACGCCGAGCTGCTCGCGGCGGTGAACGCGGCGGTGCAGAAGGCGCTCTCCGACGGCAGCATGGACAGGTTCGTCGCTGAGGCGAACGAGCAGGCGGCCGGCGAGATCTACGAGGGCCTGCTGGAAGGCTGATCGCCGCAAATGAATGATTTCAGGTTCCACCCGCCCATTGCGGACGGGTGGAACCTGATGTCTCGGAGTATGATTGCGAATTAGGAGTAAGACATGGATCATTTTATCCAAGCGGCAAACTTCGCGAAGATTGCGCCGTATGCGAAGCTGTTCTGGCAGGGCATGGCGGTCACGGTGCTGATGTCGCTGTTCACGGTCGTTATCGGCTTTGTGCTGGCGCTGCTGCTTTCGACGATGCGCCTTTCCAAGGCTTACCCGCTCGGCTTCCTCGGGACCGACAAGGAAGGAAAGCTCCGCGACGGCGGCTTTTTGCTGGCGCTGAGCAGGTTCAACCCGCTGAGCTTTCTCGCCACCGCCTATGTGGAGATCCTGCGCTCGACGCCGGTCATCGTGCAGGTGTTCATCATCTATTACGGCGTGTTCGGCGCGCTGGTGGACCTGCCGAAGTTCACGTTCCTCGGCTTCATTAAGTTCGAGCGCTTCTTCCCCGGCGTGGTGGCGCTGGGTATGAACTCGGGCGCGTACCTCTGCGAGATCATGCGCTCCGGTATCCAATCCATCGACGGCGGCCAGACCGAGGCGGCGCGTTCGCTCGGCATGACGCAGTTCCAGAACATGCGCTTTATCATCTTGCCGCAGGCGATCAAGAACATTCTGCCGGCGATCGCGAACGAGTTTGTCGTCATCATCAAGGAATCCGCCATTACATACACCATTGGCGTGCAGGACATCATGTCCGCGGTCAACGCCGTGCGCGGCGCGACGTTCATCATCATTGAGCCGCTGCTGGTGGCGACGGCGATTTACTTCTGCCTCTGCTTCCCGACGAGCAAGCTGATCGCGTACTTTGAGAGGAGAATGAGCCGTGGCGACAAACGATAAGCTGATCCAGGTCACCGACCTCAAGAAATATTACAACAAAGGCGCTATCAAGGCGCTCGACGGCGTCTCGGCGGACTTTAACCGCGGCGACGTGGCGGTCATCATCGGACCGTCCGGCAGCGGCAAATCGACGTTTCTGCGCTCGCTGAACCTGATGGAGGAGCCGACGGGCGGCAGCATCGTGTTCGACGGCGTGGACATCACAAAGAAGAAGGTCAAGAACGCCGATGGCAAGCTCGTGAAGCTCGACATCGACAAGCACCGCCAGAAGATGGGCATGGTGTTCCAGCACTTCAACCTGTTCCCGCACAAGACGATCATGGAGAACATGACGCTCGCGCCCGTTCAGGTAAAGAAGATGCCGTTCGCGGAAGCCGAGGAGAAGGCGGCGGCGCTTTTAAAGCGCGTCGGTCTCGACGACCGCGCGAACGCGTACCCGATCCAGCTTTCCGGCGGGCAGAAGCAGCGCATCGCCATCGTGCGCGCGCTGATGATGGAGCCCGAGGTCATGCTGTTCGACGAGCCGACCAGCGCGCTCGACCCCGAGATGGTGGGCGAGGTGCTGGACGTCATGAAGGAGCTGGCGCACGAGGGCATGACGATGATCGTCGTCACGCACGAGATGGGCTTTGCCCGCGAGGTGGGAAACCGTGTGCTGTTCATGGCGGACGGCAGGCTGCTTGAGGAGAACACGCCCGAGGAGATTTTCGCGCACCCGCGGCATCCGAGGCTGCAGGACTTTTTGAGCAAAGTCTTGTAGCCGAAAAGGCGCGGACGCTTTTTGAGAAAGACCACACTCCGCTCAGCGCACGCGCGCAGCGCGCACGTCCGCTCCGCGCAGTGTGTTTTTTCTGACGCGCATGCCGTCAGGAAAAGGATCCGAATCCTTTCGCGTCTGCGGACGCGAAGCAGCGCTGGGCGTAAGTTCGATTGACAAAATAGGAGATTTTGAATCTCACGCCGTCTCATGCAAACACTGACGCGCCTGCGGCGCTATAAAAAGTAGAATACCTCTACTTTTTCATGCATTTCAGTATCACTTATCTGCGAGGCTTTTATATGGCGAATGAGAAACAGAACGCGATCGCGTTCATTGACGAGAAAAAAGACCTCGTCTGCGAGGTCGCGGACAAGATCTGGGGTTACGCGGAGCTGTCGCTCGAAGAAACGAGGTCCGCGGCGCTGTACTGCGAGGTGCTGGAGCGGGAGGGCTTCGCGGTGGAGAAGGGGATCTGCAACATTTCCACCGCGTTTTCGGCGTCTTACGGCGCGGGCAGGCCTGTCATCGGAATCCTCGCGGAGTATGACGCGCTCTCCGGATTATCGCAAAAAGGCGGCTCGACGAAGCATGAGCCGTTGGCCGAGGGCGGCACGGGACACGGCTGCGGGCATAACATGCTCGGCGCGGGCGCGTTTGCCGCGGCGCTGGGCGTGAAGCATTGGCTGGAAGAAACAGGTCATGCCGGCACGGTGATCCTCTACGGCTGCCCAGGTGAAGAGGGCGGCGCCGCCCAGGCGTTCATGGCGCGTGACGGGCTGTGGAAGCAGCTCGACGCGGCGCTGACCTGGCACCCGGAGGACTGCAACGAAGTCGTGACCGGCAGCTGCAACTCGACGATTCAGGTGCAGTATACGTTCCGCGGCGTCGCGTCCCACGCCGCCGGCGCGCCGGAGCTGGGGCGCAGCGCGCTCGACGCGGTGGAGCTGATGAACGTCGGCGTGCAGTTCCTGCGCGAGCATATGAGTGACCGCGCGCGCATCCACTATGCCATCACCGACGCGGGCGGACGCAGCGCGAACGTCGTGCAGCCGCAGGCGAGAGTCCTTTACATGGTGCGCAGTAACCGCGTTGACGAGGCGGTACGGCTGCTGAAACGCGTGGACAAGATCGCGGACGGCGCGGCGTTGATGACAGAGACGGACTACGAGCGCAAGTTCATCGACGGTACGGCGGACACGGTGACCAACCGTACTCTGGAGGACGTCGTCTACCGCAATTTTGAGGCGCTGGGCGTTCCGCGGTACACAGAGGGCGAGCTTTCCTTCGCCGCGGCGCTCAAGGCGACCTACGAGGGCAGCGAAGCCGCGCCCGGCGTCGGCTCCCGCGCCGACGCGGAGTACGCCGCCGAGGCGCAGCGGCTGCGCAAGGAACACGGTCACGCGATGAACGACTTCCTGCTGCCGCGTTTTACCGGCGACGCGTTCAATCCCGGGTCCACCGACGTCGGCGACGTCAGTTGGCTCTGCCCGACGGTGCAGGCGCATATCGCCGCGTGGCCGAACGGCTGCCCGGGTCACAGTTGGCAGAACGTCTCCTGCGGCGCGACGAGCATCGGGCACAAGGCCGCCGTTCACGCGGGCAAGGTGCTTTGCGCCAGCGCGATCGACCTGTTCGCCGACAAATCGCTGCTTGAGCAGGCGAGGGCGGAGTTCGCGAAGCGCACGGCGGAGGGCTATGTCTGTCCGATCCCGCCCGATGCGGCGCCGACCATTGCGGATTAAGCGGCAAAATCCCGCCATACGGCGGGATTTCAGACTATAAACAAAAGACTCGCAGAGTTTCGCGCCCGCAGGCGCGAAAGAGCTTTGACCGTTTTTTCTGACGACATGTGCGTCAGAAAAAACACTTTGCGCGGAGCGAACGTGCGATTTGTCCGTTTCACGCGGACAAATCGTGCGCTGAGCGGAGTGGAGCCTTTTCGTCGGCAAA
>JAFTGG010000048.1 GCA_017458025.1 Oscillospiraceae bacterium
CCGATGGTGCGGAGCGCGCCCGCGACGGCGCTGTCGGTCGGCGAGCCCAAAAGCGTCTTGAGCCAGAGCACCTGCTAGTGCAATTCGCTCGGATAGAGCAGCAGCGCCGCGCGGCCCAGATAGTCGGGCATATATTTGGAGATGGCGTACTGCCCCAGCTCAATGCCTTTGCCGAGCTCGACCACCACCTCGTTGCGCTGCTCGCGCCGCAGCAGCGGCAGGACCTCCAGCAGCGCCTGTCCCGCAGCGTGGCGCACGACTACGCGCTCGGAGACCTTGATAAGCTTGGAGAAATGCGTGCAGATATGCAGGATATTGTCCTTCCCGCTCCGCTCCGCCTGGTCTTTCAGGATACCGACGCCCACGACCTTATTGACCCACGGCGTCGCGGTCTTGAGATTTTCGAGAAAGATCTCAGCCGTAACGTCCCGCTCAAAGACCGCCTGACGGGCCGAGGTGTCCTCCCCTGCCCGGCGCAGAATGCGATAGCGCAGAAATTGCAGCGTCAAGCCCTCGTTCGCGCCGCTCTGCGCCGCGATCCCCGCAATGCGCCGCATCTGCCGGTGCCCTTGCGTCAACGGCCGCTGCGCTTCCTGCAAATAGAGCAGCGCCGCGGTCTTAAGGCGTATGTCGCCGCGCAGCGCGAAGTAGGCGGCAAACTCGATGAGCCTCTCGCGCGTCTGCTCGTCATAATGCTGCGGCGGCAGGCTCTGGATCGCGTCAAGCAGCGTAAACGCCGTATCCGGCTCCTTCCCCTCCGGCGAGTCATAGTATTTGAGCAGCGCGCCGACAAAGCGCGGCAGCGTCTCCTCCCGACCATAGCGCAGCATCGCATCCATCACGATCTTGAGCGTATAGCCGATGTGGGAGCGTTGCTGTGCGGTCGTCTTGTGGTCGGGGTTGATGATCTTTTCGAGGTACTCCGCCCACAGCGTGAAGGGCACCTCCTCCGCGGGATCGGACGGCGCGTCGTCCGGCAGGCGCTTGCGGTAGACGAGGTGGAATTTTGCGATGATCTGTCCGATCAGTCCCGCCGCCTGACGGCGGATATCGCCTTCGCGGTGGCTCAAAAGCTCATAGAGGAACGCCAGCGCCTGCGTTTTCTGCCGCGCGGACAGATAGGTGCAGTATTCCTCAAAGATATTGAGGTACACGCGCAGTTGCTTCCAATCACGGCTGGCGCGCGCAGTCTCGATGATGTTGCCGAACTTCTGCTCGCTGGAGAGTTGATTCATGAGGCGAAGATGGTGCTCCATCGAGAGCATCATCAGCCGCTCGACCGACTCCTCCGGCGTCATCAGCGCCGGGTCCTTCGTTTCGGCGGGAACGCTCGGCGCGCCGGTCAGTTCGATGTCCGCGCCCAGCGAGCGGAGATACCGCTCAAAGTCCTGCAGGCGGCTGTATACCAGCTCATAACGGCGCTGCTTGGCAGCGTCGACATTCTCCAGCTTATTCAGGATCACGCCGAAAGCATCCGCGAGGGAAAAGATTTCCGTTACTTCGTTTCCCCGTACGTCGCGGCTCTGCTTGCAGCGCACATCCGCGTAGATGAGACACAGCGACTCGGCGGACAGCGCATCCAGCTCCAGGTCCCATGTCGAGTGGTTCGAGGCAATATGGCTGACTGCGTGCAGACCGCGTTTTTCCAGCCAATAGCCGGTGTAGTAGTAGTGCAGATGCGGCACCGGCTCCCCTGGACGGCAGCCGTATTTGCCAAGGTCGTGCGCCGCGGCGGAAGCTGACACCAGCGCAAGGTCGATCTCCTCTCCCGCCTCGCGGATAGCGCGCGCCACAGTCAGAGCGATATGGTGCACGCCCGCGATATGGCTCAGCGTACGGTACGGCGTCACCTCGTCGCCGAGACGCATCAGCTCATAGATGAACTCGTCGTGCCACGCCGCGAGGAAGCGACGGTACTCCTCCGCGTGGTCGCAGGCTTCATACTCCTCCGGCTGCAAAAAGGCATAATCATACATCGGATCGAACGGCAGTACGCGGCGTTCCCGCTCAAAAAGCGTCTGAAGAATCGTCAGGAACGTCAGCGCGCCTCGCTCGAAGCCGTAGGCGTCGGGCGCAAAGCCCCCTTGGGGGTACATACGCGCGCGGATAAAATCATAGCTGAAGGCACACCAGCCCCGTTCCGGCGCCTTGCCCAGCAGCGGCGCGCAGACGTCGGCGACCTTCGCACAGGATAAGCGCTTTCGCACGGGGAATAACTCGTTCAGCCGCTCCGGCAAAGTATATGCGCGTAGCAGCTCCGTCGCCGCGCGCCGGTCCCTCTCCAACCCGCGGCCGCACAGCGCGGCGGCAAGCGCGTCCTGTAATTCGCGCGTGGCTTTTTTACTCATTCTTCATGCCCTGCCTCCGATTATGATAGTTTATTGTAGCATCTCTGCAATTTCCCGTCAATGCGATTGCAAAAAAGGCAAATGCCCGAGCTTTTCGGGCATTTGCCTTGAATCCGTCTTGCGTTTGCGCCGCGCGCTGCCGGCCTTTATCCTATTATCAAATAAAAAGCTTACTCCGCGGATAACACGCCGTCGCTCATATACAGCACACGATCCGCGTACTCCGCCGCCTCGCGTTCATGCGTGACCAGCAGCACCGCCGCGCCCTCGTCGGCGCATTGGCGGAGCAGGCGCAGCACGGCATGCGTGTTCTCGTCGTCCAGATTGCTGGTCGGTTCGTCCGCCAGCAGCACGCGCGGCCTACGCAGCAGCGCACGCGCGATGGCGAGGCGGCGCAGCTCGCCTCCGGAGAGCTCGTTGGGATAGGCGTCCCGCAGCGCCGCGATCCCCACTCGCTCCAATAAGCTCATGGGGATTTCATCTGAAACCTCATCGCCGTACATCAAGCACGGCAGCTTGACGTTTTCCAGCACCGTGAGGCTGCGCAGCGCCGTCTGTCCCTGCGGGATAACGCCGATGTGCTCATTGCGCAGCTTGGAGCGCTCCGCGTCGTCCAAGGCGTAAAGGTCGGTATCGCCGAGCAGCACGCGCCCGGTCGTCGGCGCGAGCAGCCCCGCAAGCATGTGGAGCAGCGTGCTCTTGCCGCTGCCGGAACGGCCCGTGATCTCGGTCAGCTTTCCCGCAGGCAGCGCAAAATTCGTTTCTTTTACGGCAAAAAACACGTTGCTGAGCTTTGATTGCCTGAAATACCGGCGGCTGACGCCCTCGGCCCGCAGTTCCATTACGCGTCCTCCCTGAGGATCAGCCCCGTATCATTCTTTACCAGCCGGCGCGCCGACGCCGCCGAGGTCAGCGAACCCGCCAGCACCGACAGTGCCACCGAGCCGAAGAGCAACGCCGCGGTTACGCCTGCGTCCGGCAGCAGATACGGCAGGTCAAGGCTCCTTTTGACGAGCCCGCCGAACGGAAACACAACCAGCGCCGCCGCCGCGGCGCCGCAGAGCGCGCCGACGCCGCTGATGATGATAGACTCCGTACGCAGCAGCCGCTTGAGCATTTTCTCCGACGCGCCGACGACGCGCAGCACGGCAAATTCCTTCGTCCGCTCGTTGGAGATCATGACAAACGCGACCATTAAAATTGCGAGCGCAAGTATCCAAATGACAACCACCAGCACGCCGATGACGCGCGAGACGTTCGTCAGCCCGCCCGCGATGCTCGATATCATGCTCTTTGCCTGCGTCGCCTCGACCTTGCGGACGTGGACGTTGATGTCGTTGGCCACGTCCTCAATGCCGTAGCCGTCCCCGACCTTGATCATCACCGACGAGATGGCGCGCGCGGGGTCGCCGTCATAGTAGCGGAAGCCCTGCTTGGTCGAGCTTTCCAACATCTCGCGAATGGTGCTCATGTTCGCGTAAACTGCCGTATCGAGTCCCGTGCCGGTCTCATCCAGCTGCGCGACCACATTATAGCTGTTGTTGTAGAAAACGAGCTTGCGGTTCGCGGGGATCTCAATACTGCTGCCCACAATGAGATCACCGTCGCCCACCGCGCCGCCGTAGCTCTCTCGTATCCACGGCTGGATGGAAAAGTCCGTCTCAGGGTCAAAGCCGATGATCTGCACCGCCACCGAGCAGCAGCCCGCACTCGCCGAGGCGAGGAAGAACTGCGGCGAGGCGATCTCGACGCCCTCGCGCACGCTGATCTTCTCAAAGTAGCTTTCGTCCATGTAGAAATAGCCCGGAATGCCTTGCAGCAGGATCGAATCCACCGTACCGTGGCTGCGCGCCTGATTCGGCACGACGATGATGTCCGCGCCAAGCCGCGCCTCGTAGCTCTTGAGCCCGTTTTGCAGGCTCATCACCACCAGCGAGCCGCCGAAGATGGAAAACGACAAAAACGCCGACAGGATCACCAGCGCCGCCGTCCGCGCAGGCTTGCGCTTTAAGTTTTTAACGGATAGGTCTTTCTCAAATTTCATGGCTCAGCCTTTCTTGCGCCGCATCAGAATATCAACGCCCGCAGCCGCGATGATGAGGACAGCGCACACCGCTACCGCCGGCGACATGACTGCGCGGCAGCGCATAGACGGCATCATACACAGGCGGATAATGCGCCCCGGTATCAGCGCCGCAAGCAGCGCCGCAGGGATCATGGCGGCGGACAAGCCAAGGCGGATTTTAGCATCTCTCATGAGCAGCCGGACAAGCGCCAGCACCGTCAGCACCGCCGCGACGCCCGCGGTGGCGTTGCCCGCCCAATGGCAGGTCATCCAGCCGCCGTCCTCCTTTGGTCCGCAGGGCGCGAACACGGTCAACACGCCGATGAGCAGCGCCGCGCTCAGCACAAGCAGAGCGATATCCGTCACATTGATTTTCTTTTCCATAAAATCCGTCTCCTTGTTAGCTTTTGCTAACGCGCAATATATCACTGATCGGCCGCTTTGTCAACCACGTCCAAAGTACCGTTTCCAAACGGCCGCGGCGTTGGAGTTGACAAGCAGCCCGTCGATGTCCAGGCCCGCGGGACAAACGTTCCGGCAGGCGAGCGACTTACCGCAGCCCTCGAACACATGCTCGCGGTAAAGTCTCGCCGCCTCCTCGCACTGCGCTTGCGGCAGCTCCGCGAGCAGCCGCGCCATCGGTACGCCGCCCGCCATGCCCGTGAACGGGCCGTCCGCCATATAATTCGGACACACCTCAAGGCAGCAGCCGCACTGCAGGCAGCGCGACGCCTCGTAGGCGAGCCCGTCGGTCTTCTCGCTCCCGCGCGCCTCGCCTTCAAACCACAGCCGAAGCGTTTGCAGATTCTCGCGCATGACGCCGCGGTCCACGATCAGGTCGGCGACCACGGGGAACTTTTTCAGCGGCTCCAGGCGCACGGTTGGGCCGCAGTCGCGCAGAAATGTGTCGCACGCGAGACGCGGTACGCCGTCGATGACCATCGCGCACGCGCCGCATTTCTTCTGCAGGCAGCTACACTCCCAACGGATCGGGTCGTCTATGATTTCGTTGAGCTTGGTCAGCGCGGTCGCGACGGTATCCTTTTCGCTTTCCGGCTGAAATTCGTACAGCTTCCATTCCGGCTGAGCAGCTTTGTTTTTTCGGCGCAGAATTTTGAGCGTCATAGCTCCGCCCTCCTCTCGGGAATCGCTTGGAAGGCAAGCTCCACCGCGCCGTTCGTATATGTCGCGACCGTGGTCTTTCGGAACGCCTCGTCCCGCTGCGGGAAGTCGCTGCGCCAATGCGCGCCGCGGCTCTCTTTGCGCGCCAGCGCGCCGAGCAGCATCGCTCTGCCAACCGACGCGCGGTTTCGCTCCGCTGTTGTTTTCGACGGCAGCTTGTCCATTGCTTGCAGCGCCCGCTCGATGCCCGACGCGTCGCGCACGATGCCGAGGCCGCCCAGCAGGATATCGCGCAGCCGATTCGCAAAGGCAGGCGAAACCGCGAGCTCCGCCTTTTCCTCCGCTGTGATCGCGCCGAGCGTCTCCAATTCGCCACCTTGCCCCGCCGCAGCATTTTCCGCGACGACGCTGCCGCCGTAAATCGCAGCGAGCATCGAATTTCCGCCAAGGCGGTTTGCGCCGTGGTATTGGCACGCGCACTCCCCCGCCGCGTACAGGCCGGAAACGCTTGTGCCGTGCCGTTCGTCGACGGACAGCCCGCCCATAAAAAAGTGGATACCGGGGCTGACGGGAATCGGCTGCGTCTTCGGGTCGAGCGCGAGGTAGCGCAGCAGCTCCGCGCGCAGGTCGGGCAGCTTGTTCGCCCACGTTTCCGCGCTGAGGCACGTCATGTCCAGATAAACCTGAGCCTCGCAATCCTCCCGCGCACAGACCTGCGTCATCGCGCGCGACACCACGTCGCGCGGCATGAGGTTGCCGAGCTCGGGATACAGTTCCTCCATGAAATACCACGGCTTACCGCTGCGGATGACGTACAGCCGGCCTCCTTCGCCGCGCGCCGCCTCGCTGACCAGCATGCGCTTGCCGCTGATCCGCACCGTCGTCGGGTGGTACTGGATCATCTCGGGATTCGCCAGTGCCGCACCCTTTGCGAACGCCAGCGCCGCCGCGCCGCCAGTGTTGTACACCGCGCCGGTGGTCAGGCCGGGAAACAACCCGTTCAGCCCGCCGCAGGCGAGCACCACCGGCGCGCCGCAGCGCAGCACCGCGTCGGCGTAGGTATCCCACAGCTTCGCGCCATAGCACGTCCCGTTTTCGATTTCGAGGCCGATCAGCTCATGATGCGCATAGCGGTGGATGAAGCCCGCTGCCTCGTATTTCCGCGCCTCGTCGATGAGCGCGGTCATCAGCGCCTTGCCTGTGCTGCTTTGGGCGTAGGCCGTGCGCTTTTTCTTCTGCCCGCCGAAGTTGCGCTGAACGATGCGCCCGCCCTCGCGCTGAAACGGTACGCCGAGGGACGCGAGCCGTCGCACGATCTCCGGCGCGTGGGACGTCAGCCCCGCGACCGCGTTCGGGTCGGCAAGATCGCAGCCGCCGCGCATGGTGTCGGCGTAGTGCTCCTGCCATGCGTCGCCCTCGCCCATCGTATCGAGCGCGGCGTTGATACCGCCCTCTGCGAGCACGGACTGCGCCCGCTCCGAGGGCTGCTGCGAAATGAGATTCGATTCGATTCCCCGCTCCGCCAGCGCAATCGCCGCGGAGAGTCCGGCGAGGCCGGCCCCGATGATATTTACCATAAATCCTCCATGCGCCGCGCACACGAGCCATCGCGCATCGCCTCCCATACATGGAGGATCGCGCCATACCTCGCGGCTGCCGCGCAAACGGCGAGCGAAAGGGCATTTTTATTGCGATCGTTCACAAGGTATTCCACCTGAGATAATAAACGACAAACGCAGCCGCCATAAACAGCAGCAGCACCGACAGGACGAACAAAATGTCGCCCACATATTTTTTGAGCCCCTTGATACCAAACGAAATCAGCATCGGCCTGACGTTCATGATGATGTGCGCCGCCAACGCGGCGGCCAAGAGGAGCTGCGTCGCCAGCTTGAAGTCCGTAAACCAGCGCAGGCGGTACGCGCCTCCGTTGTCGTAGCCAAACGCGGTTATATGGAACACCAGCAGCACCATGACGGCAAAGCCGCTGACGCGCCGCGCCCAAAAGAGCTTGTTCTGCCTGAAATATCCGGCGCCGGTCTTTTTCCAGACCCTGATGGAATCCGCCGTCAGCTTGACGCCGATGAGCGTATGCGCCGCCACCAGCGCCACCGCCGCCCACGCGACGGCCTTGAGCGCCGTCGGGCCGACGCCGAAGAGCTGAAACGCGCCGAAAATGCCATGCAGCAGAAACAGCGCCATAATTGCCGCCGTGAGAACCGCATTCCACTTTCTCATGTCGCGCCTCCCTGCACTGCGATGACGCTCGTTTCCGCCCGCTCGTATGCCGTCGAAAGCGTCAGCGCCTCCGCCATCTCCGCCGAGACGATCGCTACGTCATAGACGCCCGCGTCCGCGCGGGAGGCCAGCAGCGTCGGATTCACCTGCTTGACCGTCATCTGGTTTTCCGCCAAACGCGCTTGAAAGCGTTCCGCGAGCTGGACGCCCCCCGCGTCGCCCTGCGCGGCGAGACACGCCACGTCGTCCATGATGACGTCCGTCTCCCCGCCGGAGAAAAAAGTTTCCCAAGCCTCCGCCGTACCGGGGTGCTTGTCGCGGTTGAGCAGAATCACAAAATTGCCGGAGGGCTGCTCCGGCAATTCCAGAGACGCGCGGGACACCGCGTCGACGCCGCCGAACACGGCGGAAAAGTCAACATACGCGAGGGTGGGAACGCCCAGCATTACAAAAAGCGCCAAAAGCACCGCCGCAATATGCGTCAATCGCTTCATGCTCCCGCCCTCCTTGTGCAAAATTATGTAAACTGATACTGCTTCGCCTGGCTCAGCGCGTCCTCGACGGCCTCCTGAAACTCACTGTAGGAGATCGTCGCGCCGGTGATGGCGTCCACGTCCTTAAGCGCGCCCGCTTCCACGAGCATATCGCCGTACTTTGCGCTCGCCTGCACGGCGCGCTGCGCTTTGTTATAGAAATCGCGGTTAGCGATCTCGCCGTTCTGCTTGCCGTAGTCCTCGTCCTTGAGCGTGCCGTCCGGCTCGTAAGTCGCAAACGTGCAGGCGGTGACGGCGTTATCCTTGATCGTAACCGTCGCGACGCCGTAGCCTGCGCCGCTGCCGTCGTCCTCGTCGCCCTCATGGACGCTGCTCGTGCCGGTATAAGTTCCGTCGGCATAATTTGCGCTGCCGCCGCAGGCGGTCAGAAGCGCGAGCGCCATAAGCAGATAAAGCGTTAAAATTACAATGCGTCTTGTCTTCATGCTTAAGCCTCCTTGAAATTGGCGTTCAGCGCGTCTTTCACGATGCGCCCATGCTCCAGCGTGATCGTGCGCTGCGCCACCTCGCCGACCTCGGGGTCATGGGTGACGACGACCAGCGTGGTGCCGTCCTTGTGGAGCTGTTTGAAGATGTCGAGCACGATGTTCTCGTTCGCCTCGTCGAGGTTGCCCGTCGGCTCGTCGGCGAGAACGATCTCCGGATAGTTGATGAGCGCGCGGGCAATACAAACGCGCTGCTGCTCGCCGCCGGAGAGCTGGCTCGGCAGATGCTTCGCACGATCGGCGAGGCCGACGCGTTCGAGCGCCTCCAGCGCCTCCTTCTCATCGGGCATGGAGTGGTAATACTGCGCCACCATGACGTTCTCCACCGCTGTTAAGTAGTTGACGAGGTGGAACTGCTGGAAGATGAGGCCGATCTTGTCGCGGCGGATCGCGGTCAGGCTCTTGGCGCTCTCCTTGGAGATGTCCTTGCCGTCAAGCAGCACCGCGCCGGAAGTCGGCTTGTCCATGCAGCCGATGATGTTCATCATGGTGGACTTGCCGGAGCCGGACGGCCCCATGATGGCGACCCATTCGCCTGTATCGACGCTCAGGCTGACATTGTCCAGCGCCTTGAGGTCGCCGTAGATCTTTGAGATGTTGTTTAATTCCAAGAGGCTCATTGTTTTTTCTCCTTTTATTCGCCCTTCAGCACAAGCGCGGGGTCGACTTCCGTGGCGCTGCGCACCGGCAGCAAACACGCGAGCCCCGTCACCAGCACGGACACGAGGATCGTGACCGGCAGCAGCGCGGGCTGGTAGGTAATCGAACTCGAAAACACATGGACGCTGACAAACTGCGCGAACGCAAAGCCCAAAATCGAGCCGAGAATCCCGCCGACGCCGCCGAGCAGAAGCCCTTCGCCCATAAACTCCCAAATGATGCTGCCGTCCGACGCGCCGAGCGACTTGCGAAGTCCGATCTCCTTGCGGCGCTCCGTCACCACAGCGGTCATCGTCGTCGCGACGCAGATCATCGTCAGCACCAGCACCACCGCCGTCACGAGGAACACCAGCGACTGCAGCTTTGTGAGCACCGTGCTCTCCGACTCCGTTACGCGCTTGACAAGGCGGGGCGCGATGTCCGGCACATTCGCCTCGATGTCCTGCTCGTAGGCTTTCAGCTCGTCCGCGGAGGCGGAGACGCTCAGCTCGACTACGTCGAGCTTTTCCGTCTCGCCCGCGAGCTCCTCCATGTCGCTCAGCGACATATAGAGGTACTCTTCCTCCGAGCCGCCGGTTTCCAAAATGCCCGCGACCTTCATATCGACGCCGAGGTTCAGCACATCCTCTTCCTCCTCGCCGCTCGACCATGTCGCGTTGAACACGTCGCCGGTTTTAAGTCCGAGGAACTCCGCCGTCTCCTGCCCGACCAGCACCTCGTATCGCGCCGACGGCCACTCGCCGTCGATGTGCCAATAGGGGCTGGTCGCTTTCGCGCCGTCTAAGTCCGTGCCTGCCGCCAAAATCGGCTGCTCATGGATACGCACCGTCTCGTAGCGGTAGGGCGCCACGCCTACCAGCTCTTCCGCGTCGATACACGCGACGCCCCGCCGTACGGTGTCGAGGTCAAACCGCGCCTCATTGGACGCCGCAAGGAAAATCATGTTTGCGCCGTAGTTGCGGAACTGCGCGCCCATCTGGCGCGGCACGTCGTAGTAGATCGTCACGAGGCCGGAGAGGATCGTCGCGCCGACGGCGATGGCAAGCAGCGCCACCAGCATGCGGGAGCGCCGCCGCACCAGCGACGCGGTGATCATTCGGAGGAACATTTTCCGTTTGGTCATAGCTTTTCTATCTCTTCCTTTCGGGATTTCACGCCCGCTCTTTTACCTGCCGTGCAGGACTTCCGCCGGACGGAGCTTGAGCAGCATACGGATTGCCGGAACGCTGCCCGCGAGCGTCACCACCAGCACCAGCACCGCGACCACCGGCAGCACCAACGGTTTCATGGCAATGGACGAGCCGAATACCGTGTGGCCAATGATCTGCGCAAAGCCGAGACCCGCAAAATAGCCGATCGCCGCGCCGACGATACCGGTCAGAATGACCTCCGTCAGCACCAGCGCGGAGATCGCGCCGTCCTTCGCGCCAATGGCTTTCAGCAGCCCCAGCTCGTTGCTGCGCTCCATGACGCTCGCCGTCACGAGGTTCGTAATGCCGAGCGCGGAACCGATGAGGCTCAGGATCGTAATGAGCACCATCAGCAGCTCTGTTTTTTCAAGGATCGCGCCCTCGGAGTCGGCGACCTGCCGCACGGGGGAAGCCACCGAGTCGGTGATGACCTCTTGAAGCTGGTAGCAAATCGAGCTGACATAGGCGGTGCAGTACCACAGCTCATAGTCCGCGATGGAAAGGCTGCTCGGGTCCTTCGCCGCGCGCTCGGCAAGCTCGTTGTCCGGCGTCGTCAGCGCGCTGACCTCGATGCTCGTGAGATAGCCGTCTGTGTCGGAGAGCGCTTGCACCACGTCCATCGGCGCGTAGAGCTGCTCGTCCGCGTCGTCGCCGGAATCGAAGATGCCGCACACGATCAAGTCGTTCTCGCCGTATGGAGCGGAGACATGCAGCCAATCGCCGACACGGAGCCCCTCGCGTTCCGCGAGGACGCTGCCGACCATAACGCAATTGGGCTCGTAAACGTCCAGCCCTTCGTCGATCCACCGCCCGTCCTCGATGCTCCACCACGTCCGCAGGTTCTTGACGCCGGTGTCCAGCTCCTCGCCCGTGGGCAGCGCCAGATGATGGTTGAACCAAGTGCCGACCAGCTTGACGCCGGCGCCGTCCGGCAGCGTGACCTCCGTGTCGATGAACGGCGAGAAGTCCACGATGTTGAACGCCCAGAAGATCGTCTTGATCTTGCCGAGCTCATCCTCGCGGAGATACGCGGTTTCGCCGCTCTCGCCGCCCTCGACCTCGTAGAGGTTGCCTATCACGCTGGACGCCTTGGGCACGACCGTGATATTCGCGCCGTAGGTCTTGAGCTCCTGATTGACCTTGTCGCCGACGTCCATCATCACGCCGAGCATCGCCGTCGCCAGCGACGCGCCGAGCGCGATGGTCAGCGCGATCATCAGCATCTTCTTCCACTGTCGCGTGAACGCGCCGCGGATCATTCGGAAAAACATATCTGTCTCTGCCTCTTTTTTACTTTTTAAATTCCGTCTGGTGGTCAATGAGCGTGTACGTCGGCACGATGATGAAGCCGCCCTCCACGCTGTAGTCGATGACGATGGGGTTGCAGCCGCCCTTAAAGCCAATCGTGTTGATATTCATCACCACGTCGCACAGCTTGCAGACGATCTGTCCGTCGCGCTCATAATAGCCGGTCTCACCGCAGATGTCGCAGGCGTCGAGGCCCACGCCGTAGGACGAGGCGTTCGGCTTCTTGATGACGATGAAGCGCACGTTGTAGCCGTCCGGCGTCGTGTAGGCAAAACGGTGCAGATGCCCGTCCTCGACACGCTCCAGCGGGACGCAGACGTTGTCGCCGACGAGCTCGCACTCCTCCACCGGCGAAAGCTCCACGGGGCGGTTTGCGATGGCATTGACCCATGTGAGGTTCGACACCGCGAGGGCCGCGCAGACGATAACGGTCGCCGACCAGCGGCGCGCGCTGCGCCAATTGGCGCGGATACGGCGGTGCTGCGCGGGATTTTCGTATGGCTCGTTGACGTGCATGCTCGCGATCCAAAGGCTCACGGGAATGACAATGGCGGCGAGCAGCGTCGCGTAAACGAATACGTCGCTGAAGTTCGAGGCATGGCGCACGATCTCAAACCAGAGGCGGCCCTTGATCTTGCGTCGCGCATAGAGCACCTGAATGATCTTCGTCGCCTGCTGAACGGCGTTGATACCCAGCACAACGCCGAGCACCGCGCCCGCCGCGCTCAACTCAGCGCGCTTGGCGACGGTCATCGTTGCCGCGAATGTGACGATCATCAGGATCACGCCGAACGTCCAGCCGATGAAGCGGTAGAGGTAGTCGGTGGAGAGCAGCGAAATGCCGTTGCTCGTGAACGTAAACGGATACGCCAACACGTCCGGAAAGGCGTAAAATACCAGCGTAAACGCCAGCATAGACGCAGCGGCCGCCGCGATAAGCCCGCCCTTTTTACGCGGCCCCTTGATCGAAAACGCCGCGAACACCAGCAGCGCGATCAGCGAAGTCACGAAAATGCGCATATTCCATGTGTTCGTATGGACGAGGTTCGTCTTGTTTTTCATGATCGCCATGACGACGGCGGCGGCAAAGCCGGCGCAGACGCCGATGGTCAGCGCTTTGCGCCCCTTTGCGCCGTAAGCGCCCGTGACGTAGGCGTACAAAAGCCCCAGAAGGACGGCGGTCAGCGCCAGCCCCTCCGTGACGGTAATCAAATACTTCAGCATGGTATCGTCCTTTCTGCCTGTGGAAAAAGCGGCGCGCCAAACAGCGTTTTTCTCGTTTGGCGCACCGGTTTTGCCGCAGTAAGCACAGGGTAACGCCCTTTCCGTAAACCCGCGCCGAGCCAATACCGCCGGACCGGCGGTATTGGCTCGACAGCGTTATGGATTTCGGAGGTATTGTCCGCTCAAATTACCACTCGGTGGGAGCATAGTCCCAAACGTCGGGCAGTTCGAGCACCAGCGGCCACTGATAATCTTCCAGCTTGCCGCCCGGGCCCGTCTCGTCGTCGAGATGGATCAGGAAGCCGTTCTCCGCGGGGGAGTGGAAGGTCAGCTTGACGCTGTAGGTATCGGCGGTGCCCATGAAGATGTTCGCGCCGTAGTGGTTGCCGTCGTCCGCGTTCATCGGCATGAAGGTGCCGGAGACGACCTCGCCGCTGTTCTTGCCGGTGAGCTCATAGTCGACGGTCATGTAGGGAACCCAATCGCCCACGCCGTAGCCGAGGTTGTTCTCCAGCGCGGAGACGTCGGCCTCAAAGTGGAGGTTGAAGTTCTCGAAGTTCTCAAAGCCGCCGGACATCGGGACAGGCTGGAAATAAACGCCGTTGACGTTCAGGAAGCCGACTTCCTCGTCCGCCCAAATCTCGATCTCCTCAAAGCCTCCCTCGGGAGCGGCGGCCTCGGTCGTCTCGACCGCGGCGGTGGTGCTCTCCTGCGCGGGCGCGGGAGTGTTGTCCTGCTGGGTCGTGGAAGCGCTGTTGCCGCAAGCGACAAGCGCAAACACCATGACCATCGCAAGAACCAGTGCAAGTGCTTTCTTCATTTGGTTTCTCCTTTTGTTTTATTTATTAACTGCCTGAAGGGCAAATTAATACGACGTCATTCCTCCGCGGGTACATTGTCCGCGGGCTTCGCGGCGGCCTCCGCCGCGATCTTCTTGTTGCGGTTGATGTGCATGACGAACGTCACGACGGTGATCGCCAGCAAAATCAGTTGTGGAACGATGGTGCCGACCAGCGGGTAAATGCCGAGCACGTCGAGCGTGTCGTTATACGGAATCCAGCTCAGCCACTTCGGGCTGTTGGATACCCAACTGAAGTCAGCCCATTCGATCTCCTCAAACACCGCGCCCTCGATGAGCTCCTTGATGCCCGCGCCGAGGAACGAGATGGACATGATCGCCATCAAGATGCTCGTGCCCATGAAGAACGGCTTGAGCGGAAGCTTGACGGAGAGGAAGCGGATCAGGAAGAACACGACCACCAACGCGGCAACGCCGACGCCGAAGCCTGCCCAGACCATATCGGGGCGGTCCTCACGCAGCATGGGCTGATAGAACAGAATCACTTCCGCGCCCTCACGGAAGACCGCGAGCCACGCCGTGAACGCCAGCGCGAACATGCTGCCGCGTTCCGCGCCGCCGGCCACCTGGCTTTCGATGTATTGGCTCCACGCGGCGGACTCGGACTTCGAGACCATCCAGTTGCTGACCCAGAACAGGACGACCACGGCGGTCAGCGCCGCGATGCCTTCAATGACCTCCTGGCTCATGTGGTATTCCGCGCTGCGCGCAAGCAGGTAGTTGAGGATCGCAGCCATGATAAAGCTGCACACAACGCCGAGCGCCGAGCCGATGTAAACGGGCGTAACGCCCTTCTTGTTGCCGGTCTTGACGAGGTAGGCGATGATCGCGCCGACGATGAGGATCGCCTCGAGGCCCTCGCGGAGAATGATGGCGAAGCTGCCGAGGAACACCGCGATGGCGCTGCCGACGGAGGTACCGGACGTTGCCGTTTCGCCCGTCTCCGCAGTCTGCTCCGCGCCCGCGCCGCCGGAGTAATCGTTGATAAAGCCCTCAGGGCTTAAAAGCATCGCGTCGGTCTCCAGCTTCTCGATCAGCGCGTCCGCCGCGGCGCGCGCCGCCTCGACGCCCTGATCCTTCTTGATGGACTTGCGCAGCGTCGTAAACGCCAGCTCCACCTCGCTCACGCGGGAGCCGGAGATGTAGTTCATCGTGTTGCGCTCGAAGCCCGACACCTCGTAGTAGCCCCAAGAGCCCGCCTTGGCATACTCATACGCCTCGTCGGTCTCGCCGGCTTCGTACAGCTCGACCGCGTGATTCGCGACGCCAGCGATGGCGACCGCCTGATCGTGGTAGTTCCAATTGTCGATGCCGTAGGCTTCCTTGTACTCGTCCCATGTGAGAAAGTAGCCCTTGTCAAATTCAAACGCGCCCGCGCTCTGCGCTTCCGCCGCGGCAGCGTTGATGCTCCCTTCGGGGCTCAAGAGCATCGCGTCGGTCTCCAGCTTCTCGATCAGCGCGTCCGCCGCGGCGCGCGCCGTCTCGACGCCCTGATCCTTCTTGATCGCCTTGCGCAGCGTCGTAAACGCCAGCTCCACCTCGCTCACGCGGGCGCCGGAGATGTAGTTCATCGTGTTGCGCTCGAAGCCGGACACCTCGTAGTAGCCCCAATAGCCGGATTTGGCATACTCGTAGGCCTCGTCCTTCTCGCCCGCCTCATACAGCTCGACCGCGTGGTTCGAGACCTCCGCGATGGCGGCCGCCTGATCGTGGTAGTTCCAATTGTCGATGCCGTGCGCTTCCTTGTACTCGTCCCACGTCAGATAGTATCCCTCCGCGGCGAACGCCGGAGCCGCCAACGCAAGCATCATCAGCAGCACAAGCGCCAAGCCGGACAGCCGGCGCATCATGTTCATCGGTTTGACTTCCATTCCTTCGCTTCCTTTGACAGGACGCCGCGTTTGCATCGGTTTGCTAACGGTTAAGCGTCTCTGCTTATCATATATACATTGGTTAGGCATTGTTAGCCTACGCTAACATATCTTCATAAAAGTTGCAGCTCCACAGCTGCAAGGCGCATTATAGCGCGGATATATCAATCTGTCAAGCACAAAAACGCAAAATCCGCAAATGAATATTTTGCGCAATATTCGTCGTTTTATCCAACCGCGGCATAGTCCGCCACCGCCATCGGATAGCGCTGCGTAAACGCCGCCGAGGAAAACGCGTCGCCCGCCGTGTGATTGGCAAAGCCCTCGCTGCCGCGCAGGAACCATTGATATTCCTCCGCGCCCGCGTCCCATGTCGCATCCAGATTGTAATACCGCCCGTCCAGCGCAACGATGTTCCACGCGTGCAGCTGGTCGCCGGTCTCGTCGACGCCGTTGCCCGTGACAACGCGGCAGTCAACGCCATTCTCGCGCAGCATGCGGTAAAGCAGGACGCAGTAGCCCTGACAGGTCGCCGTATGGTTCACCAGCGCGGCGTAGGCGGTGGACTTTATATGGTAATAGGGATTCTTGCGGTGGATTTCGTCGTATTTGACATGCGCGCAGACATAGTCGTAAATGGCGCGGATTTTCTCGTAATCCGAGGCGTCGCCGTCCAGCGCCAAGTCCGCGTAGGCCTCCGCAAGCGCCAATTCCGCCTCCCGCTCTTGGTCATAGTAAATATAGTGCTCGGGAAAAAGCTCCACGGTATAGGCGTACCGCCCGTCCGTCGACTCGTAGCGACAGGCGCTTTCGTAGCCGCCGTACTGGTATCGGATATAATCGCCCTCTCGCGGGTCGTCTGTCTCATCAAGCGCCGCCTCGACCCACTCGTCCGTCAGCGCAGGCAGCTCGCCAAGGATATCCGCGCCGTAAGTAAAGCGAATGGTAATACTGCCCGCGTAATCCCGCAGACCGGCGCGGATCGCCGCAATGATTTCGTCCTCGTTCGTCAGCGCCTCGCGCAACGATCCGGGCGCGGCGGCCGGAGTAGCCGCGTTGGGCGCGCCGCAGCCCGCAGCCAAAAGCGCGCAGAGCGCTCCGCAAAGCAGCGCTTTCCACCTGTTCGTGTGCTGCATCTGAACTCCTCCCCCCGCCGCGAACTCTTGCAGCAGAGTATATTTCTTAAAAACGATCGTGTCAAATATTTTTGTTAGCGCTTGACAACAAACAGCGCAAAGTGCTAGAATTAGCGTTAGCTAACAAGAACAAATTCGGAGGCACGGCAGATGGAACAAAAGGAATCGATTCCCGCGAAGCCGCTCACCTGGGACAGCTTTATGCTGATGCCCCGCGAG
>JAFTGG010000049.1 GCA_017458025.1 Oscillospiraceae bacterium
CGAGCAGTTTGACGCCAAGCACTTCAAGAGTCAGTATCCCGACACCTACGCGCTTTTTAGTAAGCCCGTCAGGGTTGAGCGCGTCGAGGTTTTGGGATAGGCGGTTAAACGGGGGGACTCCTTAACCCCGCCGCCTTACTTGAACGGATACCACGCTTCGCCCGTGTGTTCCGCGACCCAATCCGAGACATACTCGACGCAAGCTTGTTCCATGTATTCCGGCGTGCAGTAGTCCGGCATCTCGGGCATGAGTATGCCGTGCGCGGCATTGTGACAACGCGAGCAGAGCGTGATGAGGTTTTCGGGGAAGTCCGAGCCTCCGGCAGAGCGCGGCACAACGTGGTGAATTTGTAGGCGGCGGGTGTCGTCGCAGAGGGCGCATCGCCAGCCGTCCCTGCGATAGACTTCCCGCCGCCGTTCGTTCGTGAGGTTTGCGCCCATGCCCTTTTTGCGCTTCAATGGTGTTTTCTTCATGGTCTTTGACCGTCCTTTCCGCCGTCTCTCGCGGCCCTCCCGCTGTGACACGCGAGGGCAAGGGCGAAGTGGCGGAGCCATCGGAGCGAAGCGGAGACCCTTGCGCCGCGTGGTACAATGGGAGCGCGAGAGAGACGGGAGGCAGGCTTGACCACGGAGCGCGGAGCGTTAGCCTTGCGGACGTGTCGCACGGCTCCACGTTGCAGTGGCGGCTGAGCCTTGCGCGTCGTGTTCCGCGAACGCGGATACCTCATGTGGGTCAAAGCTCTTTCGCGCCTGCGGGCGCGAAACTCTGCGAGGCTTTTTGTCTACAGTCTGAAAAACTCCCGCCGTATGGCGGGAGTTTCTGCGTATTTACGGCAGATAGCCGAGCGGGTTGACATACGAGCCGTTCTTCTGAACGCCAAAGTGGCAGTGCGCGCCGCTGGTGACGCCGGAGGTGCCGACATAGGCGATCTTCTGTCCCTTGTAGACGTGCTGCCCCGCCGAGACGGCAAAGGAGCTGCAATGCTCGTAATACGTCTTGTAGCCGTTGCCGTGGTTGATGATGACGGTGTAGCCCATCGCGCCCTTGTAGCCCGTGTACTCGACCGTGCCGCCGTCGGAAGCGACGATGGTCGTGCCGTAGGCGCAGGCGATGTCGATGCCCTGATGGTAGGTCGACGCGCCGCGAATGCCCGTGTTGCGGTAGCCGAAGCCGGAGGTGATGCGGCCCGAAACCGGCCAGCGGAAGCTGCCGGTGGGCATCCAGCTCGGACGCTCCTTCGTGCCGCGCGCGCGCGTTTCGGTCTTGGGCGCGGTCAGCATAACCCGCGAAATGACCGTGCGCTCGGTCTCCACGCCGTTGACGTACTCCACGTCCGCGACGATGTCCGCCTTGCCGTACTCGCCCTTGACGATGACGCGCGTATCGCCCTGGTACATAGAGCTGTCGTCCTCGTAGATGATGTCGTAATCGACGTCGTCGACGTAGTTCTGGCGCTCCGTGACCTTCACGGTCAGATACGGGATTTCCTTGCTCAGCACCAGCTCGTCGCCGATGTTGATGCGGTTGATGTTATAACCCGGGTTCAGCGCGAGGAGCTCGTCGTTGGTCATATCGTTGCGCGACGCGATCTTCGTCCAGGTATCGCCGCTGACGACCGTGTACGTCTCCTCGCCCACCTTCGTGCTGTTGACGACCTCCGCGATGTAGCCGAGGTTCACCAGACTGTCGGTGGGAACGTAGCCCTCGCTGATGCGCACATCCTCGACAAAGTCGACGGACAGCGTGTCCTCCGACGCGTTGATCTGCGCGATCTGGTCAATCAGCGCTTCGCGCGCGCCCTCATACTGCGTCGAGCCGACCAGCTCGTCGTCGATATACAGCGAATAGCCATAGGTCACGAGGCCGATCTCGTCGGTCAGCTCCTTTTCGAGGTTGTCGATCTCGCCCAGCTCGCTGCGGCGCACAAGGCCGCTGGAGTATTGGATCGAATCCTCGTCAAAGGAATAAGAAGCGCCCATCGTCTCGACGATGTTGCCCTCGACCTTCGCGGCGATCTTCTGCGCCTCGGCGGCATCGCGGACGATCTCCAGCGTCTCGCCGTTATAGCTCACGGCGGTGCCGGTGGTGTAGAGCGAGAAAAACACGGCGACGACGGAGAACACCAGCGCCACGGCGACAAACGCCAGCGGGCGCAGACGGTTCTGGCGCGTCGTGCGCGCGGCGACCGCAGTGTCGAAGCTCAGGCTGCGGCGGCGGCGGCGCGAGAAGCGCTCCCGCACCCGCGACTTCCACATCGGGAATAACCCGGGGATCAGCAGCAGAAGCTGCACGATCCGGCGGTTGGACTCGGGGAAGCGCCCCGCCTTGTGCTCGCTCACCAACGTTTTCATGCGCGGTCCGACGCGGCGGATACGCGACCAGAGCAGGTCCGGCAGCCCCGCGATCCACGCGAGCGCCGCCGCGAGCAGCTCCGCGAACGAGAGCTCCTCGCGCTCGCGTTCGCGCCGCTGCTCGGCCCGTCCGGCGTTTTTCGTATGATCGATGTTTTGGTCAGGCTTTGACATGCATTTGATCCTCGATCACAGTATCTCCCAAAATGGTTACAAATTGTAACGAATAGCATCATACAATGTTTTCCAAGGCTCGTCAAGCAAAATTTCCCGGCAAAAATTGCCAAGAAATCGGGAGAACGGCAGGATTTTACCATATTTGGGAAATGTTTGGCGTTATGACTACCACATCTTCCGCTTTTGCGCAAAATGTAGATTTTTCAAAAAATGCGTCCGGACGGTTGAGCGAACACAAATTATGATGTATGATGTAGCTGTTAATTTTTGCCGCGGCACCGCGGCGGCAATGTTTAGGAGGAAAGCGCAATATGTTTGGTTTTGGCGAAATGATCAAAGGCCTGAAGGCCAACCCCAAGACGATCGTGTTCACCGAGGGCACCGACGCCCGTATTCTCGAAGCGAGCGCGCGCCTGCTGTCCGGTACGTTTTTGAAGCCGATCCTGATCGGCAAGGAAAACGAGGTCTTTGAAGCGGCGGAAGAAGCCGGCTTCAACATTCGCGGCGCGGAGATCGTCGATCCCGACAGCTATCCCCGCATGGACGAGATGGTCGCGAAGATGGTCGAGCTGCGCAAGGGCAAGATGACCGAGGAGCAGTGCCGCGACGCGCTCAAGCACGCCAACTATTTCGGCACGATGCTCGTCGCGATGGGCGAGGCGGACTGCCTGCTCGGCGGCGCCACCTATTCTACCGCCGACACCGTGCGCCCGGCGCTCCAGCTCGTCAAGACCAAGCCCGGCAACAAGATCGTATCCTCCTGCTTTATCATGGTCCGCGAGCGCGCCACCGGCGAGAACGAGGTCCTCGCTATGGCGGACTGCGCCATCAACATCGACCCCACCGAGGACGACCTCGTCGAGATCGCGACCGAGACGGTCAAGTGCGGCCGCGTGTTCGGCATCGACCCGCGCGTGGCGTTCCTGAGCTACTCCACCAAGGGCAGCGGCAAGGGCGAGACCGTCGATAAGATGCGCAACGCCTGCGCCAAGACCCAGGCCGCGATGCCCGACGTGCCGGTGGACGGCGAAATGCAGTTCGACGCGGCGACCTCCCCCGTGGTGGCGCGCACGAAGCACCTCGACGGCGGCGTCGGCGGCAAGGCGAACGTGTTCGTGTTCCCCGACATCAACGCCGGCAACATCGGCTACAAGATCGCGCAGCGCCTCGGCGGCTTCGACGCCTACGGCCCGATCCTGCTCGGCCTGAACGCGCCGATCAACGACCTCTCCCGCGGCTGCAACGGACAGGAGGTCTATTCGATGGCGATCATCACCGCGAGCCTCGCGTAATACTTTATTTAAGTGGGTTCAGTATAAATTGACGCATAAAAAAGTTCCCGCCGTATGGCGGGAACTTTTTTATGCAGATCACATCATGAACTGTACCGCGCAGAACGCCGCGTAGATGCACAGCAGCACGACGCCCTGCCAGCGGGCGAGCTTCCCCTTTGCCAGCGCGGGCACGGTGAGCAGCAGCATCACCGCGAACATCACGGGGATATCCATGACGAGCGACGCGCTGCGCCCCGCGATCGTCGAGCCCTGCGGGATGGAGAACGGCGAAAGCGTCATGGACGCGCCGGATACCAGCACGAGGTTAAAGAGGTTCGCGCCGATCACGTTGCCGAGCGACAGCGCGCTGTGCCCCTTGACGAGCGACGTGACGGCGGTCACGAGCTCGGGCAGCGACGTGCCGAGCGCGACGAAGGTCAGCGCGATGACGCTCTCGGGCACGCCCAGCGCCTGCGCGATCAGCGTGCCGTTGTCGACCAGCAGGTTCGCGCCCACCGCGATCAGCGCCGCGCCGACGACGAGGAGCAGCAGCTCCTGCCAGAGCGGGAGCTCTTTGATTTCCTCCTCCGGCTCCGCCGTATCGGGCCGCCCTTTCATCTGACGCACCGTCATAATCATGTAAACGACGAACATCGACAGCAGCGTGACGCCGGTGATGCGCCCAAAGTCCCCGCTCGTATACGCGACGAGCGCGAACGTCGCCGCCGCGGCAAAGAACCACGCCACCGGCGTCTTGAGCGCCGCCTTGTCGACCCTGCCCGGCCGCACCGCGACGGTCAGCGCCGCGATCAGCGCCGTGTTGCAGATGACGGAGCCGATGGCGTTGCCGTAGGCGATCTCGCCGTGCCCGCTGAGCGCCGAGGTGGTGGAGACCATGACCTCCGGCAGCGTCGTGCCGATGGACACGACCGTCGCGCCGATGAGCAGCTCCGGCAGATGGAACCGCCGCGCGAGGCCCGTCGCGCCGTCCACGAACCAGTCGCCGCCCTTGATGAGGCACACGAGGCCGGCGAGGAACAATAAGACAGGTACCAGCATTTGCATCTCTCCTTTATAATGACGCGGGTCATTATATGTGACGAAGCGCCAAAGCGCAAGCAAAAATCAAATTTCATACAGAATTTTAATATCGCAATAAGGAAGAACCACAGGCGCCGTCCCGGACGAGGCATAGAGCCTCAAACGGAAGAAGCGCGGGGCCGAACGGTCTGAGGCAATCGAGGCACAGGCAGTTCGGCGAGGCAAGCGCCGGAAATATAGGAACGCCCTGCCAAGACCGGCAGGGCGATTTTCTCTTTTAGGGAAGTCTGAAACCGTGTTTTCTCTTTAGGCAAGACAAAAGAGAAAAGGCGGTTCAGGCCCACCGCCGCCCCACCGCGGCGCAGAGCAGAAACGCGATCAGGTCGCACACGACCACCGTCGCGCCGACGGGCGTGGAGAACAGATACGACCCGACCAGCCCGAGGCAGAAGCACGCCACCGCCAACGCGCCCGCGAACACGACCACGGAGCGGA
>JAFTGG010000050.1 GCA_017458025.1 Oscillospiraceae bacterium
ACCATGCCGGCGCTTTTTTGCGTCCGCTTAGCGATACGCGGCGCCTGCGCTTTCCGCCGGCGCTTCTTTGGTTGGCAAATAGTTTTTCTTGACATACCTAGATTTGCTAGGTATAATATGCCTAGCAAATCTAGGTATGGAGGCAAGCTTATGAAAAAGCAAAGCATCGAGCATACGCAGCTTCTCATTCTATCTCTGCTCTCGTCGCGGGACATGTACGGCTATGAGATGATCCTTGAGCTGGCGCGGCGGTCGCAGAACGTGTTTGAGATGAAGGAGGGCACGCTCTACCCCGTGCTGCACGCGCTGGAGAAGGGGCATTACGTCGAAGCCTACGAGCAGGAAGCGCCGACGGGGCGGGTACGCAAGTATTATCGCTTGACCAAGAAAGGCCGCGGCTGCCTCGCCGAGGAGAGGGGAGCGTGGGAGAAGTACGCCGGCGCGGTCAACGCCGTGCTCCGCGCGGAGGCGACCTGATGGAGCGGAATGAATACCTCGACGCGGTGGCGGCGGAGTTAAAGCGCTTGACGCGCGATGAACGCGACGCCGTGCGCGGCGAGCTGGACGCGCACATCGAGGATCACGCCGCGTCGCTGCGCGAACACGGCTACACCGGCGAGGAAGCGGACGCGCGGGCGACGGCGGCGATGGGCGACCCGGCGGAGGTCGGGCGCGGCATCGCGAAGCTGTACCGTCCGTTCTGGCTATGGGTGGAGAGGATCGCGACAACGATGATCGTCGTACTGTGCGTCGTCGCGTTGTTTCAGGTGACCGCGCTCGGCACGGCGGTCCGGAATATCAGCGCGCGGCTCGGCACACCAATCGCCACATTCCGGATCGGCGACGACGTGGTGTCCGTAGGCTCGTATCGGGGGCATCGGATGGGTGCCTATTATGTGGGCGACCTGCACCTGAGCGCCTACGACCGCTCTCCGTTCGGCTATGTGTATCGGAATATCTGGAATCACATGGAGCTGGAGGTTGACGGGAAGGTGATATCGCTGGGGGGCTGCACGCAGAACTCAAACGAGGGCGCGACGTTCTGTGTCTGCACGGCCCTGGCGGTCCCGCTGGACGAGCCGCGCCTGACCCTGCGCTACGAGCGATTCGGCGAGACCGTCGAGCGCGTGGTCGAGCTGCCGGCGGAGGTGCTGCAATGAAAAAGATTGAAAAGCTCCGAACCCGCCGTCAAAGGGCGCTGCACGCGCTGGCGTGGGCGCTGGGACTGCTGCTGACGTGCAACTATGTTCTCCACTTCGGCTATCTGTTACCGATTCAGGCGTTCCGCTGCGCCGAGCAGCGCGAGGGCGTCTACGAGCGGGAGCGGGTGGTTGCGGCGCGGTGGGAGCCGGGCATGATGCACGCGACCGACCGCCTCTACCTCGCCGAGGGCAAAAACTGCCTGTCGCTGGGCTGTACCTCCTTATCCCTATTTGGCTGGGACGCATCCTTTGTCTGGCCCGTCGATACGGCAAGCGAAGGGGACGCGCATCTCGGCCTTGTCCAGATGTCGCGCAAGGGGCACGAGCACACCGTCGTCTTCTACGGGCGGATCGACGAGGCAGACGTGACGCGCCTTGAGCTGCACGGCGAAAGCATGGACGGGAACAACGGCTTTGCGCTCGGCGTCTCCCGCGACGACTGGTTTATCAAGGACGGGAAGACCTATCTGCTCCTCCCAGATCCATATCAGTTCACCAAAGGGGAATACGCCGAATACTCCCTCGTCGTGGAGACGGAGGACGGCGGAACGGTCGAGTATGCCGTCGAGCAGTCCGCGGGCGTGTCCTGGGGCTGAATTGGAAATCATATCCATTCGCATAATGCCGCGAAAACCGCGAACAATACAAAACAGGTGCAAACTCAAATTTGATATCGCAAGGAGGAACCTGTTTTGGACAATACGAGGCAAAAGATGTGGCGGGCGCTGCCGTTCGTGATGGCGATGCTGCTTACCACGCTGATCCCGCTCAACGCGACGGCGCTGTTCGGCGGCAAAAAGGCGGCGGAAGAAGCGCCAGCGCAGGGCGCGCCCATCGCGCAGAACATGGAGATCAAGGTATATCGCGGCGTGTCCTACACCGGCACGCTCAAGGCGATCGACAACGAGGGCGAGGCGGTGACCTTCCGGCTCGCGACCCTGCCCGCCAAGGGCACGCTGGAATTTGGCGAGGAGGGCGTGTTCGTCTATACGCCCGACCAGAATAGGGCGGGCGGCGACAGCTTCACGTTCACCGCGACCGACGAGAGCGGCAACGTCTCCGCGCCCGCGACGGTGAAGATCAAGATCGCCCGCGTCGCGAGCGGCGTGGATTATTCCGACACCGCGGGCAAGGACTGCGCGACGGCGGCGGTGGATCTCGCGGAGCACGGCGTGTTTGTCGGCGCCAAGGTCGGCGACGATTGGTTCTTTGAGCCGGAGCGCACCGTGACGCGCGGCGAGTTCGTCGCGATGGCGATGGCGGCGGCAGGGATCGAGGGCAGCGACGTGACCGTGACGGGCTTTTGCGACGACGACGCGATCCCGACCTGGGCGAAAGGCTACGCGGCGGGCGCGCTCGCGGCGGGCGTCGTACGCGGCGCGCCGACCGAAGACGGCGTTGCGTTCCTGCCCGACAACGACGTGACGTTCTCCGAGGCGGCGACGGTGCTCAACCGCATTTTGAAGGTGACGGACGTGGATCTCGCGTCGTTTGACGAGGCGGAGCCGGTCTGGTACGCGCAGGCGGTGGCGAACCTGGAATCCGTCAGCATCGCGCCGGTCGGCGGCTTCGGCGAGGGTCTGGAGCGCGGCGTGACGCGCGGCGAGGCGGCGCAGTTGCTCAGCGCGGTGATGACGCTCGCGGAGGCGCGCGC
>JAFTGG010000051.1 GCA_017458025.1 Oscillospiraceae bacterium
CGCTGGGACGAGCTGTCGGTCTACGGCGTATCCGTCGGCGGCGCGGCGGCGCACAACTGCGGGCAGGTCGGGGCGGCGGTGCTGACGCTCGGCGGCGCCGCGCCGATGGCGTATCTGCCGGCGCTGCTGGTCGTAGCGGTCTTTTCGGGCGCGTTGACAGGGTTGATTGCAAGCCTGCTGCTTGGCAACGCTTTTTTGAAGCAGGAGGTGGAGCGGCAATGAGCAAAGAATTTGAAATTAACGGCTGCGTGGAGGTTCCCGCCGAAGTTTCGTATGACGAGTTTTGGCATCGCTTTATCGCTTTTGTCGAAGCGAACGGCTGGCGGTTCGGCGGCGGGATCAACGAGATCATAGACGGCTATTACATCAACTCGGACGGCGCGCGCGGCAAGTACGTCCTCGACGATTGAAGCACAGGCGCCGCCTCGAACGAGGCGCCGCGCTTCGTTCGGCGCAACGCGGGGCTGTTCCGGCGGACGGCAATCGAGGCGGAACGTATCGACAAGGAACGCCGGAAATAGCAGCAGGATATAGCAAGTACGCAAAAGCGATTTTCCTTCTACGGAGGTTTGAAACCGTTTTTTTCCTTTTGCAAGAAACGGTTTCAAGGAAAGCGAGGGATCATGGATAAAAAAGACGAAATCATTCTCCAGCAGCTAGAGGTGATCCGCAGCATGTCGGAAAACAACCTGCGGCGCATGAGCGACGACTTCTGGGGGGCCCCCAAGCCGAAAGCGCCCGCGTCGGGCGGCGCCGCGGCGAAGGACGACAAAAAAACGCCCCCCACCGCCACAAACGGCGGCGAGGGCGGCGAAGCCAAAGAGGAAGAGCTCCCGCCGCCGGAGGATATCAACGACCTCAAGGCGGAGCTGGACAGCTACATCGGCCTCGGCGAGGTCAAGCGCGAGGTCAACAACCTCATCAACATGGCGACGGTGTTCAAGCGCCGTCAGGAGGCGGGGCTGCCGACGACCGATTTCTCGCTCCATATGGTGTTTACCGGCAATCCCGGCACGGGCAAGACCATGATCGCGCGGCTTATGGCGCGCATTTACCGCTCGCTGGGCATTTTGTCCAAGGGCCAACTGGTCGAGGTCGACCGCAGCGGGCTTGTCGCGGGCTATGTCGGCCAGACCGCGATCAAGACGCAGCAGCAGATCGCCAAGGCGCTCGGCGGCGTGCTGTTCATCGACGAGGCGTACGCGCTCAACGGCAAGAGCGACAACGACTTCGGGCAGGAGGCCATCGACACCGTGCTCAAGGCGATGGAGGACCATCGCGACGACCTCGTGGTCATCGTGGCGGGCTATGACGAGCTGATGGGGCGGTTTATCCGCTCGAACCCCGGGCTGGAGTCGCGCTTCAACCGCTACCTGCACTTCGACGACTATTCCACCGACGAAATGGTGGATATCTTCAAGCTGCAATGCAAGAAGGGCAGCTACACCCTCGCCGACGGCGCGGAGGAGGAAGTGCGCGAGTTTATCGACGAGGCGAACGACGCCGGCGGCGTCGCGTTCGGCAACGCCCGCGGCGTGCGCAACATTTTCGAGCAGATTTTGACCGAGCAGGCGAACCGGCTCGCGCAGATGGACGAGTTCACGAAAGAGGACCTCATGACCATCGCCAAGGACGACGTGTGGCATGCGCGGGGCATGGATTTCGACGCCCCGCCGCCGGCGGCCGAAGAAGGGGAACCGTGATCGAGGCGGCGCCCGCTTTTTCGCGTCCGGCGGGAAAGCGGCTGGCGCGACGGGGTATTTGCGGCGAAGTGCCGCCGGAAGGGGAGGAAGGATTTTATGCGCTTGATTTCATGGAATGTCAACGGGCTGCGCGCCTGCTTGAATAAAGGCTTTCTCGATTTTGTCGAAGCCATCGGCGCCGACGTGATCTGCCTGCAGGAGACCAAGGTGCAGGCGGGACAGGTCGCGCTGGAGCTGCCGGGCTACAAGCAGTATTGGAACTACGCGGACAAAAAGGGCTACTCCGGCACGGCGGTGTTCACCAGAACCGAGCCGCTGTCCGTGACCTGCGACTTCGGCGAGGATATCCACCGTCACGAGGGCCGCGTGATTACCGTGGAATACCCCGATTTTTACCTTGTGTGCTGCTACACGCCGAACTCGCAGGACGAGCTGCGCCGCCTTGACTACCGTATGCAGTGGGAGGACGACCTGCGCGACTACCTCGTGTCGCTCGACCTCGTCAAGCCCGTGGTCTATTGCGGCGACCTGAACGTGGCGCATGAGGAGATCGACCTGAAAAATCCGAAGACCAACCATTTCAACCCCGGCTTTTCGGACGAGGAGCGCGGCAAGATGACAGAGCTGCTCGGCAGCGGCTTTATCGACACGTTCCGCGCGCTGCACCCGGACGCGGCGGACGCGTATTCGTGGTGGAGCTATCGCGCGGCGTCGCGCGAGCGGAACGTCGGCTGGCGCATCGACTACTTCATCGCGTCGGCGCGCCTGCTCGGGCGCATCGAAACGGCGAGTATTTTGCCGGAGGTGCTGGGCAGCGACCACTGTCCGGTGATGCTGGAGCTCAAGTAGGGGCGCTCTTATTTGATACTAATCCGGAAAGGCATGAAAAAGTAGAATACTTCTACTTTTTCATGCATTTCCGTATGAAGGGGTTTCGCTCCGCTTCCCGTGGGCGCAAAACTCTGCGAAACGCAAAAAATCCCGCCG
>JAFTGG010000052.1 GCA_017458025.1 Oscillospiraceae bacterium
GGCACCGACAGCACCAGCCGCACCGGCAGGGCCGGTAGGACCGGTCGGACCCGTAGCGCCGACAGCGCCGGCGGGGCCTGCAGCGCCGACAAGGCCCTGCGGACCCTGAATGCCCTGAATGCCCTGTACGCCCTGCGGACCCGTGGGACCTGCAGGACCCGTGGGGCCGGTCGGGCCCACATAACTCACCGTGCCGCAGCCGATGCCGCAGCCACAGCCGATAAAGCACTTGCAGCCGCAACTGTCGCTATTTGCCGCGCCGTTTACGCCGCAGCCGTTTTGAAAACGATTGATATCGCTCACCCTCTTTCAGGATAGGCGGGAGGTTCCCGCCGCTTCATCTTATGCCGCTGCGGGGAAAGGGTGACGGAGCTGTTGACAAGTCGCGGCGCATCTGTTATGATGCTTCCGCTTGCTCGGAGGGCAAATCATTCGCTGGAAATGATGAGCCGGATAAGGCAACAGGCTGAGACACCTGTTTTCTTATCCGGCTTTTTACCTTGTTTGGAGGGATATCGTGAACACGGAGACCGACTTTACAAAAGGCCCGATCGTCGGGCCGCTGCTGATCTTCTCGCTGCCGATTCTGCTGGCGCTGTTCCTGCAGGCGCTCTACGGCGCGGTGGATCTGCTTGTCGTCGGCAAATACGCGACGGCGGCAGATGTGTCGGGCGTTGCGGTAGGCTCGCAGATCATGATGACGGTCACGAACCTCATCAGCTCGTTCGCTATGGGAACGACCATTTTGCTCGGACAGAAAATCGGCGAGGGTGACCGTGAGTCCGGCGGGAAGATCATCGGTACGAGCGCCGTGACGTTTTTCCTTGTCGGCGCGGCGCTGACCGCGTTGGTGCCTCTGCTTGCGGGCGCGCTCGCGCGGGCGATGAACGCGCCGCCGGAGGCGTTCGCGGAGACGAAGCGCTATATCGCTGTCTGCGGCGGCGGCTCGGTCATGATCGTCGCCTACAACGTGCTGGGCAGCGTGATGCGCGGCGCCGGCGATTCCAAAACGCCGCTCATTACCGTCGCCGTCGCGAGCGCGTGCAACATCGCGGGCGATCTGCTGCTCATCGCCGTGCTCGGTATGGGCGCGGCGGGCGCCGCTATCGCGACCGTCGCCTCGCAGACGGTAAGCGTGACCGTATCGTTTTTCATTTTGCGGCGGCGGAAGCTGCCGTTCCGGCTTTCGCGGGAGCATCTCCGCATCGAGCCGGATATCCTGCGGCGCATCGCGAAGTTCGGCCTTCCCATCGCCGCGCAGGATCTGCTGGTGGGGCTTTCGTTTCTCGTCATTCTCGCCATTGTCAACAAGCTGGGGCTGATCGCCTCGGCGGGCGTCGGCGTGGCGGAGAAGGTCTGCGGCTTCATCATGCTGGCTCCCGCGGCGTTCATGCAGTCGATGAGCGCCTACGTCGCGCAGAACCACGGCGCGGGGCGGCGTGACCGCGCTGTGCGCGGGCTCAAGATCGCCATCGGGCTTTCGACGCTGTTCGGCGTGCTGATGTTTTATGCTGCGTACTTCCACGGCGACCTGCTTTGCGGAATTTTCGCCAACGAGCATGACGTTATTACAGCGGGTTACGACTATCTGCGCGCGTATGCCATCGACTGCCTGTTTACTTGCTTCCTGTTCTGCTTCATCGGCTTTTACAACGGGCTGGGGCACACAGGCTTCGTCATGGCGCAGGGCGTCGGCGCGGCGTTTTTGATCCGGATTCCCGTCGCGTACTATATGAGCGTGACGGCGGGGCGGCTGTTTTACATCGGGCTGAGCGTACCGTGCTCCACGATCGTCCAGATCGCGGCGTGTTTCGCGTTCTACGCGCATATCAAACGGCGCGAGCTGTCGGGGGCTTCTGCCTTGGACTGACAAAGAAAAAATTTGATACTGAAATGCATGAAAAAGTAGAAGTATTCTACGTAGTATAAGGCGCCGCCGCAAACTCCCTCTCGACAGGAGCGGGAGTTTGTATTATAATCAATGTTAGCGGAATCTAACAAGGAGGCGCTGCTATGGAGCGAAAAGAGGAGATACGGAACGCTTACCGCTTTTTGGGCGGGAAAGAGTCCAACTTTTACGACGGCATGATGACCTACTCGACGGCGCCGGGGAAGGCGATCTGCCGCCTGGTGTGGAACATGAATGAGGAGAAGAACCTCCGCTACATCGAGCGCGCGCTCTCCGGCGTGCCGGAGGGCTTTGCGGGCAAGCTGCTGGAGGTGCCGGTCGGGACGGGCGTGCTGACGATGCCGGTCTACAGCGATCTGCCGGACGCGGACATCACCTGCCTGGACTACTCGGAGGAGATGATGGCGGCGGCGAAGCGCCGCGCAAAGGGCGCGGCGCTCAGTAACGTGCGTTTTGCGCAGGGCGACGTAGGCGCGCTGCCGTTCGCGGACGAGCAATTCGACGTCGTCCTGTCGCTCAACGGCTTCCACGCGTTTCCGGACAAGGAGGCGGCGTACCGGGAGACGTTCCGCGTACTGAAGCAGGGCGGGACGTTTTGCGGCTGCTTTTATGTGCGGGGCGGAAACCGCCGTACGGATTGGTTCATCGAGCATCTCTACCGCCCGCGCGGCTTTTTCACGCCGCCGTTCGAGACGGCGGAGAGCCTGCGCGCGCGTCTCGCGGGCATGTATGCGGAAGCGGACGTCGAGGCGGTGGAGGGCATCGCCTGCTTCTGCTGCCGGAAGTAAACAAGAGAGCGGACATGGCTGTGTCCGCTCTCTTGCTTCTCTTGTTATGCGTTGGCTCAAGCGTCGGTCTGCTCCGTCGAGAGCAGCCGGTGCAGCTGCAACAGCGAACCGACCGGCACGGCGAGATCGTCGAAGCCGAGGTTCAGCAGCGGACGGACCGCCTGCGGGAACTGTTCGAGGTGGCCCGACATGATGACGTTGCAGCCGTGACGGTGTCCCGCCATCAGCGCGCGCCGGAGCATCCAGCCCAGCGCGCGGTAGTTCGGCAGATCCCGCTCCGCGCGGCCGTAAATGGTGGATTGCATGAGAGCCTCGCCGTCGAGCAGCAGGAAATCCGACTCCGCGGACAGGCTGTCCACAATGAAAATATCGGCGGGCGCGTCGATCTCCGTCCCGACGCGCAGCTCGTGATACGCGACGCCCTCGGCGCTCAGCTCGCGCTGACACTGGCGGATTAGCTGGCGGGCGCGCCGAATGTCCGCCTTGGACTTGACGCCCGAGAGGACGAGCGCGGCGGGCGAAGATGCGGAGGCGCGCAGCAGCGCGCGCAGCTGCGTTTTGAGCAGGCTGACGCGCCCCTGGCGGACGAGCGCGTTGACGCCGAGCGATTGGAATCCGACGGGGCGCCCGTGCATCGCCTCGATGGTGCGCTGGTACTCGATATACTGCTCGTCTTCGGACGGCGGCGCGGCGCGGTCCTTGTGCAGCACGTCGATACGGTACATGGCGATGGCGTTCGCGCCGAGAGAGTAAGCGTCGACCGCCTCCCACGCGCTGTCGATCGTTGCGCACAGGCGCACGGCGCGTCCGTCCGAGGCAAGGAAGGAAGTCGTCAGCTCCGGCGCGGCGGGCTCATAGTCCGCCGCAAGGTGCGGACGCGCCGCGGCGATCGCCGCCTCGTCCGGATCAATGGTCAGCGTGCCGTTGTCGCCGTCGAGAATGGCGATGCGGCCCTCCCATATGGGGTCGACTTCAATGCCGTACAGCGCGGGGACGCCGATGGCGTGCGCCAAGATGGCGGTGTGGCTTTCCTCAGAGCCGTAGCGGCTTACGAGCCCCAGCAGCATGCCGGTATCGAGCAGCGCGGTTTCGCTCGGCGTCAGCTCCTCGGCGACGAGGATCGCGGGGCGCTGGCGCAGCCTGCCGATGTCCGCGCGGTCGGAGAGGATCCCCGTCAGCCGGCGGGAGAGGTCGCGCGCGTCGACGGCGCGGGCGCGCATATAGCTGCTGTCAAGGCTCGCGAAAAAGTCGATGACCGCCTTTTCCGTCTGCTCGACGGCGTATTCCGCCGTGGCGGAGGCGTTGATGTAGGAGCGGATCACATCGAGATAGTCCTCGTCCTCGAGCATCGAGGATTGGAAGAAAAAGATGGCGGCCTCGTCGCTGCCGAGGTGCGCGGCAATGCGCGCCTCAAGCCGCTTGAGCTCGGTGATGGCGCGGTCCTTCGCCAGCTCGAAGCGGTGCATCTCCTCATGCGGCGACAGGCTGGAACGATCCGATTTTAAGTTGTTGGCGCGGTGCAGGAAATGGATCGGGCCGATACTCAGCCCGCCCTGCAGCGGCACACCGGCAACTTTTAGCATCTTTTTTCCCTCTTTTGCGTTTCCTGAATAAAATCTTTGAGAAATAACAAACTTTTTTTAGCTGTGCGCTTTGCCGAAAACAGGCACGCGGATTTTGTGGATAACGTGTATTGCCAATTGCGCGGCGGCATAGTATAATCGCGCATATTTTTTAGAACCGAGGCGAATGGAGCAGGAGAAATGTCGAACAAAAAGGAAGCTATCATGCAGGCGTTCATCGAGCTGCTCGATGAGAATCCGGCGCGCCGTATCACCGTAAACGACATCGTCGGACGCTGCGGCGTCAGCAGGAATACGTTCTATTATTATTTCCCGGATATCCCCGCGCTGGTCAGCGAGCTGGAGGCGCGGTGGACCGACCGCGTTCGTATTCCCGAAGCGCCGGGAACGGCGATGGACTGCATCGCGCCGCTGGTCGAATATGCCGCGGAGCATCGCAACGGGCTTCTTTATGTGTATCGCTCCACCGACCGCGTGCGCTTCCAGAGCGATCTGGACCGCCTCTGGTACGCCATTGTCCGGAAGTATATCGACAACATGCCGCAGTGCGAGATGAGAAGCGAAGACCGCGAGCTGCTCGCGCGCTACTTCAAAAGCGCGTTTGTCGGCGTGACGCTCGATTGGCTGGAATCCGACATGGAATACGATCTCACCGCCGCCGGCCGCCGCATCTGCGAACTGCTGCGCGAACAGTCGGCGAAAGGACGGCTCCCATAGAATATTATTTATAAATATATATTATATCGCGGACTTTTCTTTTTGTACAGTCAAATCGCGCCAAAATGTACCAATGGCGCCAATATGGAAAAGCGTCTCGCCCATGACGGACGAGGCGCTTTGAATTGTTGCTGGACAAAATAAAAAATCCGTGTAGAATAGGGGAACGGAAGGAGCGCGGATATGAAGAACAGGATCAAAGACGTTCTCGCCGTTTGGCGCGTATACCTGCGCGCGATGGGCAAATGGCTCTGCGTCGCCGTGGTGACGGGCGCGCTTTGCGGCGCGGTCGGGACGGCGTTCCACGTCGGCGTGGAGCGCGTGACGGAGCTGCGCGCCGCGCAGGGCTGGCTGCTGTATCTGCTGCCGCTGCTGGGGCTCCTGATCGTCGCGCTCTATAAGCTTCTCGGCGCGGAGGGGCTCAGCACGAACCAAATTATCGAGGAGGTCCATTCGGGCCGCGGCGTGTCGCTCGCGCTGCTGCCGGCGATCTTCCTCGCGACGCTTTTGACCCACTTCGGCGGCGGCAGCGTCGGCCGCGAGGGCGCGGCGCTGCAGATGGGCGGCGCCATCGGGTATCAGAGCGCGCGCCTGCTGCGCCTCGACGAGAGCGACACCCGCACCGCGACGACCATCGGTATGTCGGCGTTCTTCTCGGCGCTGTTCGGCAC
>JAFTGG010000002.1 GCA_017458025.1 Oscillospiraceae bacterium
ACGAAGGGCGCGGAGCCGCCGAAGCGGCGCGGCAGGCCGCCCAAGGCGGAGACGCAGCCGGATGCCGCCGCGCCCGCAGAAAAGCGCAAGCCCGGCTGACCCAGAAAGAATGCCGTTGAGAGCGATAAAAAATCTATTCAGAAGAAGTAATACAGGAGGGCCACCAGCATGAAAAAAGAATGCATCGCCATGCTGCTCGCCGGCGGACAGGGAAGCCGGCTCTACGTTCTGACGGAGAACATGGCAAAGCCCGCCGTTCCCTTCGGCGGCAAGTTCCGCATCATCGACTTCCCCCTCTCCAACTGCACCAACGCGGGCATCGACACCGTGGGCGTATTGACGCAGTACCGCCCGCTCGAACTCAACAGCTACATCGGCTCCGGCCAGCCCTGGGACCTCGACCGCGACGACGGCGGCGTCCACATCCTGCCTCCGTACCAGAGCGCCACGGGCGCGAGCTGGTACAAGGGCACGGCGAACGCCATCTACCAGAATATCGGCTTCGTCGACATGTACGACCCCGACTACGTCGTGGTACTCTCCGGCGACCACATTTATAAAATGGACTACGCCGACATGGTCGCCGCCCACAAGAGGGCGGGCGCGGCCTGCACCATCGCGGTCATGGAAGTGCCCTGGAGCGAGGCGTCCCGCTTCGGCATCATGAGCGTCGACGGCGAAGACAACATCACCGAATTTGCCGAGAAGCCCAAGGAGCCCAAGAGCAACCTCGCGTCGATGGGCATCTATGTCTTCTCGTGGAGCAAGATGCGCGAGTATCTGATCAACGACGAGAACGACCCGAACAGCGAGAACGACTTCGGCAAGAACATCATTCCCTCCATGCTCGGCAAGGGCGAGAAGATGATCGCCTACCGCTTCGCGGGCTATTGGAAGGACGTCGGCACGCTCGACTCCCTCTGGGACGCGAACATGGATATGCTCGCCACGGGCAGCGGCCTCGACCTGTTCGAGCGCAATTGGCCGATCTACGGCCGCAGCACGTCCGCGCCGCCGGCGTTCCTCGGCAGGGATTCCCGCGTCGAGCACAGCGTCGTCACCCGCGGCTGCGTGGTCGAGGGCAGCGCCGAGAACTCGGTCCTCTCCGAGAACAGCGCCATTGAAGAGGGCGCGAGCGTCGAGTATTCGATCCTCATGCCCGGCGCGGTGGTCAAGAAGGGCGCGCAGGTGTCCTACGCCATCATCGGCGAGGATGCCGTCATCGGCGAGAACGCCGTTATCGGCGCGAAGCCGGACGGCAGCGAGGGCTGGGGCATCACGGTCGTCGGCCCTGAAACGGACGTGAGCGCGGGCTACAAGCTCGCGGCGAACCACATGCTCAACAAGACGCTGAAGGAGGTGGCGAGATGAACGGACTGCATGGCATCATTTTCTCGTACGAGAAGGAATCCGGACTGCGCGAGCTGGTCGAGCACCGTATGCCCGCCTCGATCCCCTACGGCGGGCGCTACCGCGTGATCGACTTCATGCTCTCCAACATGCAGAACGCCGGCGTCACCGACGTTGGCATCATTCTGCACGGCAACTATCAGAGCCTGCTCGACCATGTCGGCAACGGCAAGACCTGGGATATGTCCCGCAAATACGGCGGCCTGCGTATCCTGCCGCCCTTTGCCGACAACCGCAAGTACCGCAGCGGCGAGGAGTTCGAGGGCAAGATGCAGGCGCTCGCGGGCGTGCGTTCGTACCTGCAGGAGATCCGGCAGGACTACGTCGTCCTCGCGGACAGCGACCTCATCATCAACATCCCGCTCTCCGACGTCTATGAGACGCACCTTGCCTCCGGCGCGGACATCACCTGCGTCTGCACGCCGAATTACAAGCAGACCGAGAACGCGACGTTCTTCCAGCTCGGCGAGGACAACAAGGTCGTCAAGACCCTGTGCAGCCCCAAGAAGCCCGAGGGCTATCACTGCCTTGAGATCTACGTTTTGAGCAAGGAGCTGCTGCTCAAGCTGGTCGACGAGTGCGAGGCGGAGGAGAAGGTCAGCTTCCGCAGCGACGTGCTCAACGGCATGGGCGATAAGCTCGACATCCGCGGCTATGTCTGGACCGGCCTCGCCGCCCAGATCCGCACGCTCAAGGAGTACTATGACCGCAGCATGGACATGCTGGACCCGAAGGTCTACCGCGAGGTCGCCAACGCCGCGCGCCCGATCCGTGCCAAGGAGGACGACGAGACGCCGACCTACATCGCGCCGGACAGCAAGGTCACCAACTCCCTCGTCGCCGACGGCTGCAACATCGAGGGCACGGTCGAGAACAGCGTCATCTTCCCGGGCGTCACGGTCGCCAGGGGCGCGGCGGTCAAAAACAGCGTCATCTTCAAGAACACCACGGTGGAGGAGAACGCGTCGATCAGCTACGTCATCGCCGACAAGAACGTGACCATACGCCGCGGCGGTAAGCTGAACGGCCATGAGAACTATCCGATGGCGATCTCCAAAAATTCCGTCATCTAATCGCCGGACCGGCCGCACCGGCGGCCCGTTCGAGAAGGAAGGTAACACAATGAATATTTTATATGTGACCAGCGAAGCCGCGCCGTTCTGCAAGACCGGCGGCCTCGCGGACGTCGCCGGCAGCCTGCCGCAGGCGCTTGCCAAGGGCGGCGACAAGGTCAGCGTCATTCTGCCGCTGTACCAGGCTGTTTCCGACAAATTCCACGAGGAGCTCACGTTCGTCAAGTGGACTTATGTCCGCCTTTCGTGGCGCAGCGTCTACTGCGGCCTGTTCTCCGTCAAGAAAGAGGGCGTGACGTGGTATTTTGTCGACAACGAGTACTATTTTAAGCGCCCCGAGCTGTACGGCAGCTTTGACGACGCCGAGCGCTTCGGCTTTTTCTCCCGCGCGGTGACGGAGCTGCTGCGCGAGCTGCCCGACAAGCCGGACGTCGTGCACTGCAACGATTGGCAGAGCGCGCTCGTGCCCATCTATATCCACGACGAGGCGGTGCGCGACGATTTCTACAAGGGCATCCGCACCGTCATCACGATCCACAACATCGAGTATCAGGGCCGCTACGGCCGCGAGCTGCTCGGAGACCTGTTCGGCCTCGCGCCGGGCTGGTACGACGGCGGCACGATGGCGTATGACGACGACATCAACCTCTTAAAGGGCGCCATCATCAACTCCGACGCGGTGACGGCGGTCAGCCCGACCTACGCGCAGGAGCTCAAGTACGCCTACTTTGCCCACGGGCTGGAGAACGTCATCTCAATGTGCGACGGCAAGCTCTACGGCGTGCTCAACGGCATCGACGTCAAGGGCTACGACCCGCGCAGGGACAAGAATATTGTCGCGACCTACAGCCCCGGCAAGATGGCGGGCAAAGCGAAGTGCAAGGAGCAGCTCCAGCAGACGATGAGCCTGCAGGTCAAGCCCGACACGCCCATCGTCGCGATGGTCACGCGCCTTGTGTCGCACAAGGGCCTCGACCTCGTGTGCGAGACGCTGGATTCCATCATGGAAAAGGACGTGCAGTTCGTTGTGCTCGGCAAAGGCGAAGCGCAGTATGAGGCGTTCTTCAACTACGCCTGCCAGCGCTATCCCGGCCGCGTCGCGGTCTACCTCGGCTACTCCGACGCGCTCGCGCGCCAGATCTATGCCGGCGCGGACCTGTTCCTGATGCCGTCCAAGAGCGAGCCCTGCGGCCTTTCGCAGATGATCGCGATGCGCTACGGCACGCTGCCCATCGTGCGCGAGACCGGCGGGCTCAAGGATACGGTGCACGCCTATCAGGCGTGGAACGGCGAGGGCAACGGCTTCAGCTTTGCCAACTACAACGCGGGCGACATGTGCCACGTCGTGTGCGAGGCGATCGACCTCTATCACGACAACCCCACGGCATTCAAAACTCTGCAAAAGCGCGGTATGAACGAGGACTTCAGTTGGAAACGCAGCGCGGAGGAATATCATAATATTTATGAGACGATCTGCAAGTAAACCAAATGACAGGAGTAATGACTGAATGACCTCGATCAATACCGTAAACACCATGAAAAGGGCGCTTCGCGACAAGCTGAAGCTCAGCTACGGCTGCGGCATCGACGAAGCGACCGAGGCGCAGATGCTTCGCGCCAGCGCGCTGGTGCTCCGCGAAATCATGGCGGACCATGAAATCACGACCAAGCGCGCGACGCGCGAGAAAAAGGCGCGTCAGGTACACTATCTGTCTATGGAGTTTCTCATGGGGCGCAGCCTCATGAAAAACGCCTATAACCTCGGCGTCGGCGATATTCTCACCGAGGCGCTTGAGGAGCTCGGCTTCCACGCCGCGGACGTATTCGAGGCGGAGCCGGACGCCGCGCTCGGCAACGGCGGCCTCGGCCGGCTCGCCGCATGCTATCTCGACGCGCTGAGCACGCTCGAGATCCCCGCCACCGGCTATTCGATCTGCTATGAGCTGGGCATTTTCCGCCAGCGCATCGTGGACGGCGAGCAGGTGGAGCTGCCGGACAATTGGAAAGAGCTCGGCGGCGCGTGGCTCGTCCCGAAGCCGCAGGAGACCGAGACCGTCCACTTCGGCGGGACGCTCCGCCGTTTCGTGGACAATGGACGCCTCCACGTCGTCAACGAGGGCGCGACGCCGGTTTTGGCGGTGCCCTGCGACATGGAGATCGCGGGCTTTAAGACCGACCATGTCAACACGCTGCGCCTGTGGGACGCCAAGTCTCCCGCGCCGCTCGACATGTCGCTGTTCTCGCAGGGCGAGTACCTGCGCGCGGTGGAGCAGCACGCGATGGCGGAGACCATCGCCAAGGTGCTCTATCCCGAGGACAATCACTATGAGGGCAAGTCGCTGCGCCTGAAGCAGCAGTACTTCTTTGTCTCCGCCACGATGCAGTCCATCGTGCGCAAGCACATCGAGGTCTGCGGCTCGGTGATGGATTTCCACGAGAAGAACGTCATCCAGATCAATGACACGCACCCCGCTCTGGTCATTCCGGAGCTGATGCGCATCTTCATGGACGACGCGGGCCTTGAGTGGGACGATGCGTGGGAGATCACGAAGCAGTCCGTCGCCTCCACCAACCACACGGTGCTGGCGGAGGCGCTGGAGCGCTGGCCGCAGGAGCTGGTGCAGACGCTGCTGCCGCGCATCTGGGAGATCATCGATGAGATCTCCC
>JAFTGG010000053.1 GCA_017458025.1 Oscillospiraceae bacterium
GCAGGCGGCACACAGTCGCAGCTCATCCCGCGCGAGAGCGCCGGAGAACCCGCGCAGACGCCGCCTCCCGCGAAGCAGCAAAGCGGCGCGGCTCCGGTGACGCAGCCCAAAGCGGCGCAGCCGGCGCAGAGCGGCGCACCTGCTTCCGGCAGCAAACGGCGGCCCGCGACGGAGTACATCATCATGAATGCCCGTATCCAAGGCGGCATGAGCGGGAGCGTCAGCACCTGCCTCGCGCTGACAACGCCGGACGGCAAGCGCGCAACGGCCTTCGTGCAGGGCGCGCACCCGGAGCTGAAGCCCGGCATGGAGCTGTTCAATGTGAAAAAAGAGCTGAAACAGCAGGATTCCGTCGTGTTCTATCTGCTGCACGCTTTCGACTTCGCGGCAGCGGAACCCGACGCGCAAGCGGCATGAAAAGGGAAAGGAGTGCATCATGGAAAAAATCAGCGCGTTTCAGATCACAAGCGTGAGGCTTTCGGGCTTCAAATCCTACGCGGAGGACACGGAGCTGTCCCTCTACGACCTCACCAACATCACGGGCGGCAACGGCCGCGGGAAATCCAGCATCGCCGACGCCATCGCCTTCGCCGTCACCGGGCTCCCCTTTTTCGGGGAGCGCGGGAACGACAGGCTGGTGTCGGAACAGAGCGACGGCCTGTTCATCGCGCTGCGATTCGTGGATGATACCGGCGCGGAGCATGAGCTGACGCGCCGGTGGGACAAGTCGCATACCGACATCACCTACGACGCCCAGCCGATCAAGCAGTCCAATCTCACGGAGATGTTCGGTGAAAAGGACGTGTTCCTCTCCATCTTCAATCCGCTCTACTTCATCGAAGAACTGGGCGATAAGGGCAAAGACCTTCTGGAGCGCCATCTCCCCGTGATCCCGAAGGAGGCGGTCATGGCGCAGCTTTCCGAGAATGTGCGCGGCCATCTGAGCGGCGAGGAGTTTCTTTCGCCGGAAGGGTATCTCAAGCGCCTGCGCGAGCAGGCCGACGAGGCGAAGAAGTCCGCCATCTATCTGCAAGGGCAGCTCGATCAGGCGCAGAGCCTCGTGATGGAGAACACCGCGAAGGAGACCGCGCTGCAAAAGCGGCTCAATGAGCTGACGGAGGAACAGGCGGCGCTCGCGCAGAAACAGTATGACGGCATCGACGTCTCCGCGCTGCAAAGCCATATGGCCGATCTCAGCGCCCAGTACACCGACCTCGCGGGCGACCGCGGGAGCGGCGGCGCGGACGCGCGGCTGCTGGAGCTGACGCAGAAGCTCGGCGAGCGCCGCGCGGCGGTCTATGTTCCCAAGTACGCGGAGCATATCGCCGCGGCAAGGGAAAGGGTAAAGGCTCTTGGCGCGCAGTATCACGAGCAGGCAAGCGTGTTTGCGAATATCGCGGGCAAGCGCATCTGCCCCACCTGCCGCCGCGCCGTGACCGAGGCTGACCTCCCGAAGCTCAAAGAAACCTATGATCAGGTGGTCGGCGGCATCCTTGCCGAAGGCAGGACGGAACAGGCGAAGCTGGACGAACTTCTGGAGCTTGAGCAGAAAGCGCGGGAAACCTTCGAGCAGTTCCGCGCCGAGGACGTCGCGAAGCTGGAGTCGGAGATCGAGGCCGCAAACGCGGAGCAGGATACCGGCGATAGCGCCGCGGAGGATATGGAGCGGCTGCGCAATACCATTCAGGAGTTGACGACGAAGCTGGAATACGGCAATCTCGGCAGCGACGAATACGACCGGCTCAAGGCGTGCGCCGACGAGATCCGGCAGGCCGAGGCGGAGCTGTCCGCGCTGCGGAACACCGCCGCGCCGTCCCCGGAGGAGCTTCAGGCAAAGCTCGACAAGGTCAACGAGAGCGCCGAGGCGTGCAAGGCGAAGATGAAGGACGCGGCGCAGTTCATCGCCAAGAAAACGGAGATGCTGGCTGCGATGCTCCAAATGAACCGCGTGGAGATCTCGCTCTACGACGTGATGAAGACCACCGGCGAAGTCAAGGACACGTTCAAGTTCACCTACAACGGCCGCCGCTACGACCGGCTCTCGCTCTCCGAGAAGGTTCGGGCGGGCATGGAGCTGTCGGAGCTGATGAAGCGGCTGACGGGGCGCAACTACCCCGTGTTCGTGGACAATATGGAGTCCGTGGACGATCTCGCCAACGTGCGCCCCACAGGGCAGGTACTCATGGCGCGGTGCGTCACCAACGCTCCGCTGCGCGTGGAGCCGATGCAGGCAAGGCGCGAGCAGACACAAAAGGCGGCGTAAGAGTTTATGACACGGCGGAAGGGGTGAGTTTCCGTTGAGCCGTGCCTACCGCAAGATCCCCATCGTGGACACGGCCAGACGGTGCGGGCTTGTCCTCGACCCGAAGACGCTTGGGCGTCGGGAGGTCGAGGCAAGCTGCCCCTTCTGCCACGACCACGGGCCGGGGAAGCACCATCTATACCTCAATACGGATAAGGATCAATACCGCTGCGTTTTATGCGGCGCATCCGGTAACAGCGTCACGCTGTACGCCCGGACGCACAACCTGTCCAACAAAGAGGCATTTCTGGAGCTGGTGAAAGAGGGAAAGGTCTATCACTTCCCCAAACAGCCGGACTCCCCAAAAACAGAAAAGCAGCCCCGCCCGCTGGCGGAGCGGCATGAGGTCTATACGGACATGCTCGGCCTGCTGAGCCTGTCCGACGAACACCGGGCGAACCTGCGCCAGCGCGGGCTCTCCGACGAGCGCATCGAGCGGAATCTCTACCGCACGATGCCGAAAACGAAGGAGGCGCGCCGCCTGCTGGCGACGCTGCTCCGGCGCAGCGATCACGACCTCGAAGGCATACCGGGCTTTCGCACCTACTACGGCGACTGGACGATTGTCGGCCCTGACGGTTTCTTTATTCCCGCCCGCGATAAGAACGGGCTGATCCAAGGTCTGAAGATCCGAAAGAACGACGAAGATGACGGCAAATATCGCTGGCTTTCCAGCCGCGATATGCCGCACGGGACGCGCAGCTACTCATGGATTCACGTCACGGGCAACATCCACAGCAAGAGGGCGTTTCTGACCGAAGGCCCGCTCAAGGGCGACGTGGCCAGCTACCTTTCGGATGATTCGCTGTTCGTATGCCTCGGCGGCGTCAGCGCAATCGGAAACTTGGAAGAAGTGCTTACCGATCTCGGCGTCACGGAGGTCATCGAGGCGATGGATATGGATATGATGGTAAATCCGCAGGTTCGGACTGCCGTTCTCAAAGCTCGCGCGGTCGTGCAGGGCATCCCCGGTATCAAGTACCGCAAATATACATGGAATCCCGCCTACAACGGCATCGACGACTACTACAAGAGCCTTGCGGCGACGATGTAAAACAACAAAAATGGAGGAAAATTATGGGTGAAGAAATCAGACTGGAAAACATGATCGGCGCGGCGTCCGGCGACGCTGCGCACATGCTGGGCAAGCTGCTGTACTTCTCGCTGCCCGCGCTGCTGATCGACAAGCAGGCGCTGTCCGATCTCTGCGACAGCATGGGCGTCTACTACTCCGGCGGCAAGCGCGTTTCCTTGGCGGACGCTTTTCGCAGCGCCACAGGCGACGTGCGGGATCGTATCGTTTCCAAGGAGTCCGGCGAGACGCGGATCTATCTGATCTACTGCCGCGACAAGAAGCGGTCGACCGCGGGCACGATCTCCCGCGAGCTGGTGAAGGAAACGCTCAATCGCGAGACCAACCACTATGAGAAGCTGGCGAACATCAGCCTTGACAAGAACTCCGGCTACTTCGGGTGCGACAACATTGCCTTCGACGGCGAAGTGGATGCCGCGAAGTATTGCCGGAGGGCCGAGGAACTGTTCGAGCTCTATCAGACCTGCGCCAACCGCAAGCAGATCGAGACCATCTGCCTCAACTTCCTGCGGGAATTGGAGGCGACTAAGCTGAGCGTGAACGGGCATCTGTACTTCGTTCCGCGGCTTTGGATGGAAAAGGTGGATATCTTCGAGGACTTCATCGCGGCGCTGGCCACCTTGAACAAGACGGACAATCCCCTGATCGCCAACTCCATCTATGTCATTGACGACGCCAAGCAGCGCGGCAAGATGACGGTGAGTTCTACGCGGCGGTCAAGAAGGAGATCGCGGAGTATCAGGAGCGCGCCGACTATCTCATCAACAGCGGCTGCAACAGCCCTGCGATTCTGGAGCGGTGGGTTATGAAGATCGGCACTCTGGAGGAGAAGAAGCGGCACTATGAAACCATCCTGCGGCGGGAGCTGAACGGGCTGGACGACGAGTTCACCGCCCTCAAGGGCTACTCGCAGGAGCTCGCGATCCGCGCACGGGGCATCCGCGCACAGCGGGCGGCATAAGCATCTATATGAGAACGGCGGCGCGGGAGTGATCCCACGCCGCCGCTGCTTTTGTGGCAATTCAGTATAATTTACTTACGACGCTTTTTCACAGCGCCGATCACAATGGCTGCGCCCGCGGCTGCTGCGGCGCCAATGCGTTTCTTCCTGTCGGTCGTGACGCTGTGGGCCGCATCCTTGACAGTACTCTTGACCGTATCGGCGTCGGGAAGCCGGATGTCCTCCAAGCGCGGCAGCTCACGCTTCGGGATCGTGTCGATCACATGGTAGCGTTTGAGCAGCTTCTCAATATCCGTACCTTCGAGCCTGCTCAACACCGCGCGGAACACAGCGTCGGTGACAAAATTCGAGCTCATGTCCGTCAGCGGCTTGCCATCACGCAGCTTGATGGTCGCGTTCAGCAAATCGCGCACATCGTAGGTGCTGCCCCACACCTCCGGCACGCCGCGGTCGACGTTCAGCAGCGTGTAGACCGCTTCCATGCCGGTGCGCATCGAATACTCCGTGGTGAAGATCGTATCGCGTTCGGTCTCGGCAAACTGGCCGAGGAACGCGAAGTTGACGGCGCCGTCCGGCACGACCTTCGGGCGGTCGCTGTCCGTGCGTGGCATGAAGAACGCCGTGATA
>JAFTGG010000054.1 GCA_017458025.1 Oscillospiraceae bacterium
AAACACGGTCCCCCCAAGCGGACGGGACCGTGTGTCTGTATCAACGGACTTCAGCGGTTCTCGTTTCCAATCTCGGGCACGGCAAAATGGCGGCTAAAGAAATAGCCGTAAGTAAAGCTGAAGAACTTGTTACGCAGCATCGTCATCTTTGCCATGCTCCTTCCCTTTAGTTTATTAAAGCATAACGCTTTAATGCATCAAAGTCAATGGCCGCTTTTCACAAACACCATAGCAAATAAGTCGCCGTCTTGTGCTTTTTGCACAATGCGGTGGCTTATTCCTCCGCTTTGACGCGCGTAACGGCGGTGAAGTACGCGTTGCCGCGCAGGTCGTGCCGCACGCCCGTCAGCCCGCCGCGCAGCAGGGAGGTCGTGCCGCCGAAGTAAAGCGGCGAGAGCGCCGTTTCGTCAAGCAGCAGCGCCTCCGCGTCATGCAGGAACGCCGCGCGCGCCGCGCTGTCGCGCGAGCTCGCCGCAACGCCGATGAGCAGATCGTAGGGCGTGCTGACATAATGGAGCGCGTTGCTCCCGTCCGTGCCGGCAAAAGGCGCGAGGTAATCCATCGCGTCGCCGTAATCGGCCGTTATCGTGTCGATCGCGAGGTCGTACGCTCCGGCGGCGACGCGCTCGTCAAACTCCTCGCGCGTCAGACCCTCGGCCATCACGGGGACGTTCAGCTTTTCCTGCCAGAAGCCCACCGCCGCCATTGCGGTCAGGCGCATCCCGTCCTCGGCGACGTAAAGACAGGTCGCCTCCGGAAAGCCCGTACCGCCCCAATAGCCGCCGAGGCGCAGCTCGCCCTCGGCCTCGATGCAGCGCTGCGGATAGCCCTCCTCGTCCGCGGCGCAGAGCACGCCGCCCAACGCGCGGAAGTCTTGCTCCGCCGACGCGCCCGCGACGCCGAACGGCACCAGCCCTGTCGCCGGAGTCATCTCCGGTCCCGCCGCGGCGGCGACTGCCGCGCGGTCCAGCACCAGATCGAACGCGCGGCGCACATGCGCCCTGGAAAACGCCTCGCTCATATGGTTGTAGAGCACATAGGCCGTGCGGCGCAGCGGCAGAGCCTCCGCGCCCTCGGCCCCGCGCGGAACGCCCGTCACATAGTCCGCTTCGCCCGTCTCGTAATGCCTCCACGCCTCCGCCTCGTCGACGGAAAACAGGAAGCGGAGCGTGTCGGGCGTGACCATGCGGCTCTCATAATACGAGTCGTTGCGCCGAAGCTGGAGGTAGTCCTCCTTGTCCCAGACGCCAATGCGATACGGCCCGTTGCACAGCACCGCGCTGGACGACGCCCAATCGGGGTTCTTGTTCGCGGCGTCGCTGCGCAGCGGCATCGTCGGCACCGCCGTGCAGATGTCGCTGAGGAAGTAGGGGCACGGCGCCTCAAGCGTGACGCGAAACGTCGAATCCCCGTCCGCGCGCACGCCGAGCTGCGTCGCGTCGCCCGTTTCGCGGACGGCGTCATAGCCCCGCACCATCGAGAGCATCCCGCCGTTCGGCGAATCCGTCGCCGGATTGGCAAGGCGGCGCCATGCGTAGACGAAGTCCTTCGCCTTGACGCGCGTACCGTCCGACCAGCGGGCGCTGGAGCGCAAGGTAAAAACATAGTCCACCGTGCCGTCGAAATTCTCGACGAGCTCATACTCTCTTGCAATGCCGGACGTCAGCGCGGCTCTGCCCTCCTCGTCGGTCTCCATGCGCAGCAGGTTCTCGTAGAGCGCATAGAACACGTTCTCAAGCCCCGGCTCCGTGTTCATCGCGGGATCGAGGGACGTGACCGTGCCCCGCACGGCGACGGGCACGATAAAGCGCTCGCTTCCGTCCTCCGCCGTCTGCGCGCAACCGGAAAGCGCGCTCACGAGCATGAGCGCGCCCAGCAGAATGCAGATCAGCTTTTTTGCCTGTCGCATGGGTCGCTTTCCTGTATCTTTAGAATCAATGGGGCTTTTCGCCCTCGACGAGCTTGCCCTCGCCGTCAAAATGCGCGGTGAGCAGCGTACTGCCCGTGACCTTCGCGATCTCGTCGAGCTTCATCTTGGCCGGATAGTCCGCCACCAGCGTAAACGCAATGCCGCGCCGCTTCGCGCGGCCCGTGCGCCCGATGCGGTGGACGTAATACTCGTTCTCCTGCGGCACGTCGTAGTTGAACACGGCGTCCACGTCGTCCACGTCGATGCCGCGGGCGGCGACGTCGGTCGCGATGAACACCGGCAGCTCGCCGCGGCGGAAGCGCGCCATGACCTGCTCGCGCTTCTTCTGCGGAATATCGCCGTGGATACAGTCGACGTCGAGCCCCTCCATCTCGAGGTACTTCTTGAGGCGCTCGACCATGCCCTTGGTGTTGCAGAACACGATCACGCGCTCCAGCTCGCCCTGACGAATGATGCGCGCGATGGCGGCGACCTTGTCGCTCTGGTCCACGTCGATGCGGTACTGTAAAATATCGGGCTTGTTCTCCTCCTCGGCGAGGACCGTGACCTCCTCCGGATCGCGCTGGTACATCCAGCTAATGTCCAGTACCTCGCGGGAGATGGTCGCGGAAAACATGCCGAGGTTTTTGCGCGACTTCATCTTGTCGAGCAGCCGCGTCACGTCGTGCACAAAGCCCATGTCGAGCATGCGGTCCGCCTCGTCGAGGATGACGGTGTCCACATGGTCGATCTTCGCCGTGCGGCGCTTCAAGTGGTCGCCGAGGCGGCCCGGCGTGGCGACGATGATCTGCGGCTTTTTCTTGAGCTGCTCGATCTGCTTGCCGATCGGCGCGCCGCCGTAAAGGCAGACCGTGCGGATCCCCGGCAGAAACGCGCAGAGGTCGCGCAGCTCGTCGGTAATCTGCATGGCGAGCTCGCGCGTCGGCGCGAGAATAACCGCCTGCGTCTCCTCGCGTCCGGCGTCGATGTGTTCGATGATGGGAATACCGAAGGCGAAGGTCTTGCCCGTGCCGGTCGGCGCCTTGGCGATGACGTCCTTCCACTCCCGCATCGGCGGGATACAGCCCGCCTGCACCGGCGTCGACTCCGTGATCCCCTTTTTCTCCAGCGCGCGCCGCATCTCAGGCATCAAGCCGAGACTGTCAAAGCGCACGCCCTGTGTAAATTCCATAAAATGAGTTTCCTTTTTCTCGATACGATATCTTCTTTGTCACACGGGCTCGCAAAGCCGCGCAACAAAGCAATATTCCGCGTAAGTGCCGCCCCGAAGCTCCGCTTTGGCCGGCGAAGCTTATGCAAAGCCGTCGCCCCGCAAGGGGCGAGCGAAACGGCGGTCTCGCTGTACCGCATCGCGTCAGCGATGCGGTACATGCCAAATATGATCGGCGTACTCGGCGACCGCGCGGTCGGCGGCAAAGATGCCGCTGCGCGCGATGTTGATGAGCGACATGCGGTTCCACGTCTCCCTGTCGGCGTAGGCCGCGCGCACGCGCGCCTCCGCGTCGCAGTAGGAGTCGAAGTCCTGCAGCAGCATGTACTCGTCGTTCATCAGCAGGCGCTGCGCGAGATCGTCATAGCTGACGCCGTCGCGGAAGCCCCACTTGAGCTGGTCGATGACGCGGTGCAGCTTCTCGTCGCGGTTATAGAGCATCTGGGGCATATAGCCCTCGTTCTTCACGCGCACCACCTCGTCGGCGTGGAGGCCGAAGAGGAACATGTTCTCGTCGCCGAGCACCTCATGCATCTCGACGTTCGCGCCGTCGAGCGTGCCGACGGTCAACGCGCCGTTCATCATAAACTTCATGTTGCCCGTGCCGCTGGCCTCCTTGCCTGCGAGCGAGATCTGCTGGCTCACCTCGGAGGCGGGCATCAGGATCTCCGCGAGCGAGACGCGGTAGTTCTCAAGAAACGCGACCTGCAGCTTATCCTTGCAGATGGGGTCGTTGTTGATCTGATCGGCGAGCGAGTTGATGAGATGGATAATGCGCTTCGCCACGGCATAGCCCGGCGCGGCCTTCGCGCCGAACAGGAACGTGTGCGGCTGCATCGCCATGCCCGGGTCGTCCTGCAGCGCGTGATAGAGCGAGATGATGTGCAGAACGTTCAGCAGTTGGCGCTTGTACTCGTGCAGGCGCTTGGACTGCACGTCGAAGATCGCGTCGGGATTGAGCACGATGCCGGACGCGCGCTTGATGTGCTTCGCGAGGCGCTCCTTGTTCTCGCGCTTGATGTGGCCAAGACGTTCGAGGACGACATGATCGTCCGCGTACTCCTCGAGCTTCTTCAGATCCAACGGCTTCATCAGATAGCCGTCGCTGCCGGTCAGCTCGATGATGAGGTGGTCGAGCCCCGGATTGATCTCCGAGAGCCAGCGGCGGTGGTCGATGCCGTTGGTGACGTTCCGGAACTTCTCCGGATTCATGGCGCAGGCGTCCTTAAAGAGATCGTTGCGCAAAATGTCGGAGTGCAGCGCGCTCACGCCGTTGACCGCCGTGCACACCGCGACGCAGAGGTTCGCCATGCGCACCTGCCCGTCCCAGACGATCGCCATCTCGGCGGTCTTCGCCGGATCGTGGTAATACTCGTCGACCCGCTCCTGCCAGCGGCGGGCGATCTCGTCGATGATCTCCCAAATACGCGGCAGCAGCGTCTGCACCAGCTCCTGCGGCCAGCGCTCCAGCGCCTCCTTGTTCTCATGCTTGATGTGGGCGAGGCGATCCAGCACGACATGGTCGTCCGAGAACTTCTCCAGCCCATTGAGCTCCAGCGGCTTTGTGAGATACGCGTCTCCGCCAGTGAGCACG
>JAFTGG010000003.1 GCA_017458025.1 Oscillospiraceae bacterium
CGAATAAAAAAGCTTACTCTTTTTAGTCGATAGATGCCGCAAGGCGCGTTGCATTTCGTATGAGACGCGCCGATGTGCGTAGCACAGCGGCTGCAATGAAAATATCTTATTTTTATTGCGGAATAGTATTTATGAGCTTGGTATAAGCGGTACGACATACAAAAAGAACGGCTCCGTCGGAGCCGTTCTTTTTTCTTATCCCTGATTCTGCGCTTCGACAAGGCGCACGCCGCAGTACTGCTCGCGCAGCTTTGGCTTCTCGATCTTGCCGGTGGGGTTGCGCGGTACCGGCGCGAAGATGATCTTGCGCGGGCGCTTATAGCGCGGGAGATCGAGGCAGTAGTCGTTCAGTTCCTCTTCGGAAAGCTCCATGCCCTCCTTGACCTGTACGATCGCCGCGGCGATCTCACCGAGCCGCTTGTCCGGCAAACCGATGACCGCCACGTCGTGGATCTTCGGGTTCGCCGCGAGGAAATCTTCAATCTGCACGGGGTAGAGGTTCTCGCCGCCGGAGATGATGACGTCCTTTTTGCGGTCGACGAGGAAGATAAAGCCGTCCTCGTCCTGTTTCGCCATATCGCCGGTGTGGAGCCAGCCGTCCTTGAGCACGGCGGCAGTCGCTTCCGGGTCATGGTAGTAGCAGCGCATGACGCCGGGACCCTTCACGCACAGCTCGCCGACCTCGCCCTGCCGCACGGCTTCGCCCTGCTCGTCGACGATCCTGCACTTCCAGCCGAAGCCCGGTACGCCGATGGCGCCGACCTTGCGCACGTTTTCCATGCCGAGGTGGACGCAGCCCGGCCCCGTGGACTCGCTGAGGCCGTAGTTCGTATCGTACTTATGATTGGGGAAGTATTCGAGCCAATGCCGGATCAGCGACGGCGGAACCGGCTGCGCGCCGATGTGCATCAGCCGCCATTGGGAGAGCGTATAGTCTTCAATCTTGAGGTCGCCGCGATCCAGCGCCGCGAGAATATCCTGCGCCCAGGGCACCAGCAGCCAGACGATGGTGCACTTCTCCTGCGACGCGGCGTCGAAGATCGCCTGCGGCGAGTTGCCTTTGAGCAGGACCGCCTTGCCGCCCGTGTAGAGCGAGCCGAACCAGTGCATCTTCGCGCCTGTGTGGTAGAGCGGCGGGATACAGAGGAACACGTCGTCGTGCGTCGTTTCGTGGTGCGTCGCCTCCATGCGCGCGCTTTGAAGCAGCGCCGTATGGTCGAGCAGGATCGCCTTCGGGAAACCGGTCGTGCCGGAGGAGTAGTAGATCGCCGCTTCGTCCGTGTCCTCGATCAGCACCTTCGGCGCGGTCGAGGAGCAGTTGGCGGTCAGATCGTGATAGCTTTCGGCGAACGTAGGCCGCATCTCGCCGACAAAGATGAGCATGCGGCTCTGCCCGATTTCCTCGGCGATGTCCTCCACACGCCCGATAAACTCCTGACCGAAGAACAGAATATCCGCGTCCGCCAGCTCGACGCAGTACTTGATCTCGTCAGCGGTGTAGCGGAAGTTGAGCGGCACCGCGACCGCGCCGGTCTTGAGGATACCGAAGTAGATGGGCAGCCACTCAAGGCAGTTCATCAGCAGGATCGCGACCTTCTGGCCCTTTTTGACGCCGCGCGAGAGCAGCATGTTCGCAACGCGGTTCGCCTTTTCGTCGAAGACGCTCCAGGTGATCTCGCGGCGGTACGGCGCGGCGGCGGAGGGCTGGATCAGCTCAAATTCCTTCCATGTCACGCGAGGCTTCTCTTTCACCTCGGGGTTGATCTCAACAAGGGCAACCTCGTCGCCGTAGAGCTTGCTGTTGCGCTCCAGCAGGTCGGTAATGGGCATAAAAACAGGTCCTTTCGCTTTAGTTATTTGAAACATTAAAGTTTTAAATGACGAAAGCAACTATACCGCATTTCAGAGAAAATGTCAAGGTTGAGATTTCCCGCGAAGTTTTCCATTGCAGTGTAAAAAAGCGGGTGCTATAATTGCCTTGCGAAGCAATTTATTAAAGGAGGCGTTTTGATGGCTGAATTTAGAAATCCCTCTTATGTCGGACATTACGCGAAGGAGCAGTCGGTGATACCGAATGTCTACAACGGAATGCGTATGGAGGTGCTGGACCGCGGCAACGAACTGCTGTTTGTCGGCGACGTGGAAGTGCAGGACCCGCACATGATCGAGATCGTGCGCACCTCCGACCTGCTCAGCCCGACGGTCGTGGACGGCATGAGCGTCAGTATCCGCGGCTTCAACGCCTATGAGAACTGCGGCGTCCACATGGACGGCGTGCTCTCGAAGCTGGCGCATGATCAGGATCGCGCGTGGCTCATTAAGGAGCTCGACGTCAAGGGCAAGGACGCCGGACGCTCGTTCAGCCGCCGGCCCATCGAGGCGAAGGCGTGGGTGCGTCCCGCCGGCGACGGCGCGGCGAAGTGGCTGGAGTGCCGTGTCGTCAACGCGAGCGCGGGCGGCGTCTGCTTCCGCATGACCGAGCCGCTCGAGATTGCCGCGAAGCTGAGTATCCGCTTCTATCTGGGGCGCGACCATGAACAGCCGCCGCTGAACATCGTTGTCCGCCGCGCGAGCGACCGTGGCAGCGAGTATGAGTACGGCTGTGAGTTTGTCGACCTCAGCCCCGAGGTGGACACCGTGATTACGCGTACGATCATTCGCCTTCAGATCATGCAGTGAGAGAATCTACATAGAGGAGAGTAACCAACCATGAAACAGTTGATGCTGGGCAACGCCGCCGCGGCCCGCGGCCTGTACGAGGCGGGCGTCGAGGTGGTGTCGAGCTATCCCGGCACTCCGAGCACCGAGATCACAGAGGAGCTCGCGAAGTACGACGACGTTTACAGCGAGTGGGCGCCGAACGAAAAAGTCGCGATGGAGGTCGCGTTTGGCGCATGTCTCGCGGGCAAGCGCAGCTTCTGCGGCATGAAGCACGTTGGCCTCAACGTCGCCGCCGACCCGCTGTTCACGGTGTCCTACACGGGCGTGAACGCAGGACTCGTCATCGCCGTCGCGGACGACGCGGGCATGCATTCCAGCCAGAATGAGCAGGATTCCCGCCACTACGCCCGCAGCGCGAAGCTGCCGATGCTTGAGCCGTCGGACTCCGCCGAGGCGCTGGCGTTCGCCAAGAAGGCGTATGAGATCTCCGAGCGGTTCGACTGCCCGGTGTTTTTAAAGATGTGCACGCGCGTCGCGCACTCTCAGTCTATTGTAGAGCCGGACGAGCGTGTCGAGGCATCGAAGCCTTACGAGAAGAACATCGCGAAGTATGTCATGACGCCCGCCAACGCGATCCGCCGTCACCCGCTCGTGGAGGAGCGCATGGCGAAGCTCGCGGAGTTTGCCGAGACGACGGAGCTGAACCGCGCCGAGGAGGGCAGCGACCACGCGACCGGCATCATCACGTCCTCCACCAGCTACCAATATGTCAAAGAGGTTTGCGGCGACCGCTTTCCGATCCTCAAGCTCGGCATGGTCTGGCCGCTGCCGGAGCAAAAGATCCGCGACTTTGCAGCATCGGTTGAGAAGCTGATCGTCGTCGAGGAGCTGGACGGCTTCATCGAGACCTATGTCCGCGAGCTGGGACTCGCTTGCTGCGGCAAGGCGTTTTTCCCGCCGTTAGGCGAGTTCTCGCAAAATCTGGTCGCGGAGAAGCTCGGCTTGCCCGTGCACACCGGCAAGGCGCTGGACGAGCCCATCCCGCCGCGCCCGCCGGCGATGTGCGCCGGATGTCCGCACCGTGGCATGTTCTATACGCTGAGTAAGAACAAGTGCACGGTGCTCGGCGACATCGGCTGCTACACCCTCGGCGCCGCCGCGCCGCTGAACGCCATCGAGATGACGCTTTGCATGGGCGCGTCGGTCAGCAGTATCCACGGCTACAACAAGGCGCTGGGCAGCGAGAGCGAGCACAGGACCGTCGCGGTCATCGGCGACTCGACGTTCATGCACTCCGGCATGACGGGACTCGCGAATATCGCCTATAATCAATCAAATTCTACCGTCATCATTCTCGATAATTCTATTACAGGCATGACCGGCCATCAGCAGAACCCGACCACCGGCTACAACATCAAGGGCGACCCTGCCGGTAAGATCGACTTAGAGCTGCTGTGCAGAGCCTTGGGCTTCCGCCGCGTCCGCGTCGTCGACCCGTATGACCTGGACGCCTGCGACAAGGCGGTCAAGGAGGAGCTGGCGGCGGACGAGCCGAGCGTTATCATCTC
>JAFTGG010000055.1 GCA_017458025.1 Oscillospiraceae bacterium
AACACCTCCGGAATGGACATACCCGCTTTTTCGCGGATCAGATCGTCGCTGTCGAACGCCTCGCGCCCCAACTCGCGGCTGAGCGCGCGGGCAAGCGTCGTCTTGCCGCTGCCCGGCATGCCGATGAGGATCAAGTTCTCCGTTCAGATCACCTCGCTGTAGCTGCCAAGGTATGAAAATTCGGTGCAGACGCTCTGGATCTCGCCCATCAGCTGGATGAACTGCGGCGAATAGACCGAGGTCTGAAGGTCAAAGTAGAACATAAACTCAAAGCCGCGGTCGGGCATCGGCCGGCTCTCCAGCTTGATGAGGTCGATACCGAGCGCGAAAAACCGCGCGAGCACCTTGTAAAGAGAACCCGGCTTGTGCGAGAGCACCATCATGAGGCTCGTCCGGTCCGCGCCGGGATAGATTTCCAGATCCTTCGCGATGCAGATAAAGCGCGTGTAATTGCCGCTTTGATCCTGCACCGACTGCGCCAGCGCGTCGAGGCCGTAGAGCTCCGCGCAAATGCGGGAGCTGAGCGCCGCCACGTCGCCGCGCGGGGATTCCTTTACCATACGCGCCGCAACCGCCGTATTCTCGCAGCGCGTCACGACGAGTCCGTCGCCGAGCGTCTGTAAAAACCGCGAGCACTGTCCGATCGCCTGATCGTGGGAGTAGACCTCCCTGACGTCGCCGAGCTTCGCGCCTGGCTTCGCCAGCAGGCTGTGGTCAATGCGCACGCGCACGCTGCGCACGATGTGGAATTTGTGGCGCATCATGAGGTCGTAGACGCGGTTGACCGAGCCCGCCGTGCTGTTTTCGAGCGGCAGCACGCCGTAACGGCACTCGCCGCGCTCGATGGCGTCGAACACGTCCTCGAAATTGGCGAAGAACTTCTCCTCCGGACGGCGGAACAGCTTCTCGCAGGCGACCTGCGAATACGCGCCCTCAACGCCCTGGCAGGCGACCTTCGCCCGCTCCGGAAACAGCGGCTGCGTGCGTTCGATGGCGCCGGTAATGCGCTCCGTCAGCTCCGAGCTGCGGCCCAGAATCCGCTCTTGGCGGCTGCGGCTCAGCTCCAGAATCAGCGAATAGAGCGCCGCGCCGTACTCCTTGAGCTCCTCCGGCAGCGCATCCGCGATCTCCGCCAGCTTTTCGCGCTCGCGCCGCGCGTCGAGGACCGGCGCGCCGGTTTCGCGCTTATACTCCGCGACCTGCGCGGACACGTCCATTCGCTCGGCAAACAGACGCGTCATCTCGCGGTCGATGCGGTCGATCTCCCGGCGGCATTGCTGTATATCCATTTTCCTTTACCCTCTCTCTTTTTTCCGCGACAGCAGCGCATCGTAGACCGCAATCGCCGCTGCGGCCTCGACCACGGGCACCGCGCGCGGCACAATGCAGGGATCGTGGCGTCCGCGGACGCTGAGCGCCGCGGGCCGCATCGTTCCCAGATCGACGCTCTCCTGCTCTTTCGCGATGGACGGCGTCGGCTTGAACGCCGCGCGGAACACAATGGGCATGCCCGTCGAGATGCCGCCGAGAATGCCGCCGCAGCGGTTGGTTTTCGTGACGACCTCGCCGCCCTCGACAGCGAACGCGTCGTTGTTCCCGCTGCCGCGCAGCCTTGCGGCGGCGAAGCCCTCGCCGAACTCGACGCCCTTGACAGCCGGAATGCCGAACACGATCGCCGCGATGCGGTTCTCCAGCCCGTCGAACATCGGGTCGCCCACGCCCGCCGGCACGCCGGTCACGACGCACTCGACGACGCCGCCGACGCTGTCGCCGTCCGCTTTCGCGGCGAGAATGGCGGCTTCCATTGCCCGCTCGTCCGTCTCGCCGCCGATCTCGACGGCGCGGGCGCGCACGGCGACGCCCTCGCGCTCCAAAATTTGCAGACAGACGCCGCCCGCGACGCACAGCGGCGCGGTCAGCCGTCCGGAAAAGTGCCCGCCGCCCGCGTAATCGCGCGCTTCGCCGTACTTGATCCACGCGGTGTAGTCCGCGTGTCCGGGGCGCGGAATGTCCTTCGCCGCCTCATAGTCCTGCGAGCGCGCGTTCGTGTTGCGAATGACCGCCGTCAGCGGCGCGCCGCAGGTGACGCCGTCTTTTATGCCGGACAAAAACTCCGGCTCATCAGGCTCCCTGCGGCTCGTCGTCAGTGCGCTCTGCCCCGGCGCGCGGCGCGCGAGGAACGCGCGCAGGCGCTCCATATCCACCGCCTCGCCCGCGGGAAGACCGTCGATCGTCACGCCCACGGCGGGCGAATGCGACTGCCCGAAAACCGTCAGGCGGATATTCTCCCCATATGTGCTGCCCATGTGCTCGCCCTCCTCAGAAAGCGTTTTCGATGTATTCGATGCGCGTGTGCTCCGGCGTGTGGTCCTTGTCGGTGTAGACCTCCGCCACGTCGAAGCGGCAAACGGCGTCCGGATCGTGCGTCGCGAGATAGTACCCCGCCGTCGTGCGCAGCTTGTCCCGCTTGCCGGCCGTTACGAACTCGCGCGGCAAACCGTAGCGCAGGTTGCTGCGCAGCTTGACCTCGACGAAGCAGAGCGTCTTGCCGTCCCGCGCGACGAGGTCGATCTCGCCGAAGCGGCAGCGGTATTGGGATACGACGATGCGAAAGCCTCGCCTGCGCAGGTACTCCGCGACCATCGCCTCGCCCCAATCGCCGCTCGAACGTGTCGTCATGTACGCTTCTCCCACTTCTTCAGAAATGTCATGCGGTGCGCCGGACACGGGCCGTACCGCTCGTACAGCTCGCGGTGCAGCGCCGTGCCGTAGCCCTTATGCCTGGCGAATTGGTATTGCGGGTACCGCTTGTCCAGCACCTCGACCACAAAGCGGTCGCGGCTGACCTTCGCAAGGATCGACGCCGCCGCAATGCTGACGCTCTTCGCGTCTCCCTTGACGATGGGTACCTGGCGGATCTGCACCTCAGGGATGGTCACCGCGTCATTCAGCAGCAGATCCGGCACGGGCGATAACTTTGCGATTGCTTCCCGCATCGCCTCATAGGTCGCCTGCAAAATATTGATCTCATCGATCCGCTCCGGGGAAGCATAGCCGACCGCATAC
>JAFTGG010000056.1 GCA_017458025.1 Oscillospiraceae bacterium
ACGCGCGAGAGCATCGCGGACGTGGACGCGGTGGTGCTGATCGTCGAGCCGATCCCGCACGTCGGAATCCCCGAGCAGGAGCTCATCAAAAAGATCGAGGAGGCGGAACTGCCCGCCGTCCTCTGCATCAACAAGATCGACGCCATCGAGAAGAAGGAGGATCTGCTCGCCGTTATCGCGGCGTACAGCGAGGCGCACGACTTCGAGGCGATCATCCCCATCTCCGCCTTGCAGAAAGACGGCCTGCGCGATCTGCTGATCGAGCTTGCAAAATACGCCGAGGAAGGGCCGCAGTTGTTTCCCGACGGCATGGTGACCGACCAGCCCGATCGTCAGGTGGTGGGCGAGATCGTGCGCGAGAAGATGCTGCGCAACCTCGACAAGGAGATCCCGCACGGCACGGCGGTGGAGATCACGCGCTTCGTCGAACGCGAGGATGAGATCGTGGAGGTCGAGGCGACGATCTACTGCGAGAAAAAGAGCCACAAGGGCATCATCATCGGCAAAAACGGCGATATGCTCAAAAAAATCAGCACCGAGGCGCGCCACGACATCGAGCGCTTCATGGGCGCGAAGGTGTATTTGCAGACGTGGGTGAAGGTCAAGGAAAATTGGCGGGATAACCTGAATTATATCCGCTCGTTCGGCTACGACGAGCAGTAATTACCAGCAATAAAAACGCCGCGCCCGTCCATGCTAAACCGTGAGGTGATAGCATGGACGGATACCTGGGATTATTTCTGGAAACAGGCAACCCAACATTTTATATGATGTCAAAGCAGGGGGAGACCCATGCCGGAGAAAATCGTGACCAAGGGCCTCGTGCTGCGGGAGACGCAGACCAAAGAGGCTGACAAGATATTGACGGTGTTGACCGCCGAGCATGGCAAGCTCGCGGTCATCGCCCGCGGCGCGCGGCGCAGGAACAGCAAGATCGCGGCGGCGAGCGAGCTGCTCGCCTTCTCGGAGCTGGTCGTTTACGAGCAGCGCGGCTGGTATCTGCTCGACGAGGCGTCGACCATCTCGCTGTGGGACAATTTGCGGCGCGACGTGGAGCTGCTGTCGCTCGCGTCGTACTTCGCGGAGATGACCGAGGCGGTCACCGGCGAGGAGCCGGCGGGAGAGGCGCTGTCGCTGCTGCTCAACGCGCTCTACGCCCTCGACACGCTCGGCAAGCCGCCGGAGCAGGTCAAGGCGGCGTTCGAGCTGAAGCTGCTCTCCATCTCTGGCTACGAGCCGCTGCTCGCGGACTGCGCCGTGTGCGGCAGGACCGCGCCGGAGGAACCGCTGTTCGACGCGGAGCAGGGCGTCGTTTTGTGTCGAAGCTGCGCGGGCGCCGCGGCAAGGGGGCTGCTGCCGCTCGACTCCGGCTCGCTCGCCGCGATGCGCCACGTCGTCGGCAGCGAGCGCAAGCGCATGCTGTCGTTTGCGCTGAACGGCGAGACGAAGCGGCGCTTTTCCCGCGTGTGCGAGGCCTTTGCGCGCGTGCAGCTCGACCGCGACTTCCGTACGCTGGACTTTTACAAGAGCCTGCGGACGCCGCCGGAGCATTTTCCGGGAAATAGTCAAAATTCGACAACAAATAATAATTTTTGACAGAAAGTATACGATTTGTTATGAGCGAACTGCTTGAAAAATCCATTCGCGTGCTGGAACTGCCGCGCGTGCTGGAGCTGTTGGAGCGCCACGCCGTCAGCGCGGCGGCGAAGGAGCGGGCGCGGACGCTGACGCCCTCGACGGATTTCGACGAGGTCCGCAGGCTGCTCGACGAGACGGACGCGGCGCGGGGCATGATCGCCCTCAAGGGCAGCCCGTCGTTCGGCGGGGTACGGCCCGTTTCCGAGGCGCTGAGCCGCGCGGCGCGCGGCGGCATGCTGGGCACGCGCGAGCTGCTGGATATCGCGGGGCTTCTGACCAGCGCGCGTCGCGCGCGCGAATACTTATCCGACGACGGCGAGCCGACGGCGATCGACAACATGTTCCGTTCGCTGCGCCCGAACCGCTATCTGGAGGAGAAGATCTCCGCCGCCATCGTCAGCGAGGACGAGATCGCCGACGCCGCGAGCGTCGAGCTGGCGGATATCCGCCGCCACAAGCGCGCGGCGGCGGCAAAGGGCCGGCAGATTTTGCAAAGGATCATCTCCTCGCCGAGCTACAAGAGCGTCCTGCAGGAATCCATCATCACGCAGCGCGGCGGGCGCTTCGTCGTGCCCGTCAAGGCGGAGTTCCGCGGGCAGATGCCCGGCCTTGTGCACGATACCTCGTCGAGCGGCGCGACGCTGTTCGTCGAGCCGATGGGCGTCGTGCAGGCAAACAACGAGCTCAAGGAGCTGGAGGCGAAAGAGGAGAAGGAGATCGACCGCATTCTCACGGCGCTTTCCGCCGAGGCGGCGGGGTTTGAGGAGGACATCCTCTGGGACTACGACGTTCTGGTACATCTGGACCTCATCTTCGCCCGCGGCGAGCTGAGCTTCGACATGGACGCCATGCGTCCCGAGCTGCGGCAAAACGGCGGCGTCTCCCTGCGCCGCGCGCGTCACCCGCTGCTGAGCAAGGATACGGCGGTGCCCATCGACATCGAGCTGGGGCGCAGCTTCGATACGCTGGTCATCACCGGCCCGAACACCGGCGGCAAGACCGTCAGCCTCAAGACGCTGGGGCTGCTGTGCCTGATGACGCAGTGCGGCCTGCATATCCCCTGCGCCGACCGGAGCGCGGTGAGCGTGTTCTCCGCCGTGCTCGCCGATATCGGCGACGAGCAGAGCATCGAGCAGAGCCTTTCCACGTTTTCGGCGCACATGACGAACATCGTGCGGATCTTGGATGAGGCGGACGGCGGCAGCCTGATCCTCTTTGACGAGCTGGGCGCCGGCACCGATCCCGTGGAGGGCGCGGCGCTCGCCATCGCCATCATTGAGGAAGCCCGCGCCCGCGGGGCCAAGGTCGCCGCGACGACGCACTACGCGGAGCTGAAAACGTTTGCCATGACCACGGCGGGCGTCGAGAACGCCAGCTGTGAGTTCGACGTGGAGACCCTGAAGCCGACGTACCGCCTGCTCATCGGGATTCCCGGCAAGTCGAACGCCTTCGCCATCTCGAAGCGTCTCGGCTTGCCCGAACGCGTCATCGAGAACGCCAAGGAGCAGATGTCGGGCGAAAGCGTGCGTTTCGAGGACGTGCTGACGCAGTTGGAGCAGAAGCGTCAGGCGCTTGAAAGGGAGAAAGAGGAGACCGACCGCCTGCTCGCGCGGCGCGAGGAGGACGCCCGCAAGGCGCGGGAGTTCCGCGCGCAGATGGAGCGCGCCAAGGACAACGCCCGCTCGCGCGGCGAGGCGGAGGCGAAGCGCATTTTGCAGGACGCGAAGGACGCGGCGGACGCGACGTTCCGCGAGCTGGACGCGCTCAAAAAGGCGCAAAAGAAGCTGGAGGCACAGCAGATCAACGAAAAGCGCGCCGACATTTTGCACAACCTCAACGACGCCCGCGAGGCCGTGGGCGCGCGCGACAGCTTCAAAGAGCCGCTCCCCAGGCCCAGCCGCCCGATCGCCGCCGGCGACCTCGTCGAGATCCCGGGCACGGGCCGTCAGGCGGAGGTGCTGAGCGTCAGCGGCAATACGCTCGAATGTAAGGCGGGGCCGCTGCGCATGAAGGTCAAGGCGGACGAGGTGCGGCTCATCGAGGACGACGAGCGCGCCGTGCTGACGCCGAAAAATACGCCGAAGAACAGCGGGCGCGTGCTGCGCACGGCCTCCGTGCCGCGCGAGCTCGATATCCGCGGCATGGAGTCGCTCGAAGCGGAGAGCGTGGTCGAAAACTACATCGACTCCGCCGTGATGGCGCGGCTCGAAACCGTCACCATTATCCACGGCAAGGGCACGGGCGCGCTCCGTAAGGCGGTCCATGCGCTTTTAAAGCGCAATAAGAGCGTCAAAAGCTTCCGTTTGGGCGCTTTCGGCGAGGGCGAGGCGGGCGTGACCGTCGTCGAGCTCCGTTAAAACGCACGAAAATTCGGGCAAACAGACGAGTTTTCTGTTAAACTTGTCAAAAAATAAAGAAATGCACAAAAAATGACGGAGATTTCCACCGGAAATATCCAGAAAGTGCATTGACGCGGCGGCGCGAAATGGTGTAAGATATATCACACCGAGAAATACGGATCGATCAGGAGAGGGGAGCTTATCGAATGTATACGCAAAATGTTTTGGTCAATAATGAGGTAGGTCTGCACGCGCGCCCCGCTACGTTCTTTATCCAGAAGGCGAATGAGTTCAAGAGCGGCATCTGGGTCGAGAAGGACGAGCGCCGCGTGAATGCGAAGAGCCTGCTCGGCGTTCTGTCGCTGGGCATCGGCAAGGGCACGGAGATCACGCTGCTCGCCGACGGCTCGGACGAGAAGGAGGCCGTGGACGCCCTCTGCGAGCTGGTGTCC
>JAFTGG010000057.1 GCA_017458025.1 Oscillospiraceae bacterium
GAAGCCGGCGAGCGCGCTCCTTTTCTCCGTAATCTCGTCGCCAAGCGCGCTTGAGTCGCGCAGCAGCTCGCTCTGGCCGGAAAGTCGCTTCTCCGCCTCCGCCCTGCACGCCGCCGCCTCCGCGTCCTGTTTCGCGGCGAGGGCTTCCTTCTCGGCGATGACCTTCCGATATTCCGCGACGCGGCGCCCGATGCTCTCGCTCTCCGCCTCCATGTCCTCTAGGCGGTCGCGCGCGGCGGCGAGCAGGATATCATAGTGGTTCTTATCGCTTGTGAGCTTGAGGACGTTCTCCTCCGCCGTGCGCTCCTGCCCCTGCGCGACCTCCAGCTCATACTGCGCCTTGGTGAGGTCGCGCTTCGCGTCAACCGCTTCCCGCTCAGCGGCGGCGAGCTTTTCAGCCAGCGCGCCGCGCTTGCCGGAGAGCTCCTTCAATTCGTTCGCGCGGCTCAAAATGCCCGCGCTGCGGCTCACCGAGCCGCCCGTCATCGAGCCGCCGCGGTTGATGACCTGTCCGTCGAGCGTCACGATGCGGAAGCGGTTCTGGTACTTGCGCGCCATAGCGATGCCGCAGTCGAGGTCGTCCACGACGACGGTGCTGCCGAGCATGCTCCGGAACACCGCGCGGTACTTCTCATCGTACTTCACCAGCGACGACGCGACGCCGACGAAGCCGTATTCGGCGTCGAGCCCGTCCTCGCGCAGCTCCGCGCCGCGAATGGCGGTGAGCGGCTGGAACGTGGCGCGGCCGCTGTCGCGCTGCTTCAAGAGATTGATCGCCGCCTTGGCGTCCTCCTCGCGGTCCACGACGATGTCCTGCAGCTTCGCGCCGAGCGCGATCTCGATCGCGACGGCGTACTTTTTGTCGGTCGTCATCAGGTTCGCGACAGGCCCGTGGACGCCGCGGAGCGTCCTGCCCTCCGCCGCCTGCATCACGACGCGCACCGCGCGGTTGAAGCCCTCGTATTCGCGCTCCATATCAGAGAGCAGCTTGATGCGGGAGTCGAGGTTGCTCAGCTCCATCGTGAGGTTGACGCGCTTTTCCGCCGCCTCCGCCTCGCGCTTGACGCGGCCCTCCATCTTCATGGTGTGGCCCTTGATGATGTTCTGGATCGCGTCGGCGTCCTCCCGTGCCTCGTCGAGGGCGCGGCGGTTCTCCGCCGCCGTCTTTTTCGTCTCGTCCAACTGCGCCTCGACCTGTTCATGCTCGGTCTTGAGCGCCGCGGCGCGTTCCTCCATCTCGCGGATACCCGTGCGCGCGGCGGAGACGTCCGCGCGGCTGTCCGCCGCCGCGGCGAGCGCCAGCGCCTCTTTGGCGTGCAGGCTCTCGACCTCGTCCGCCGCCGCGCCCGCGCCGCGGGCAAGCTCTTCGGCTTTCGCGATCAGCGTTTCGAGCGCCGCGTCCAGCTTCGCCGACCCTGCGGCAAGCTCCGCGATGCGCGCTTTCTTCTCCTCGATCTGCTCCGTCATGGAGCTCGCGCGGCCCGATTGGTCGCGCAGCTCTTCTTCGACGCGCGCGATGTTCTCGTTGTTGTGCGCAATGTCGGTGCTCAGCACCGCGACGGCGGAATCGTGCTCGCCGATCTGCGCGTCGACTTCCGCCGCGGCGGCGCGAACGCGCTCCTGCTCCATGTCGTTCTCGCGAATCCGCTCGCCGAACTGCTCCGTCGAGGCATACAGCGCGTCGAGGGCGGCGTTTGCCTGCGCGAGTTCCTCTTTCGCGAGGGCGTAGTCCGTTTCGAGCTTGATGGCGTTCGCGCGCAGGCTCTCCAGCTGGTCGAGCCAGACGGAGATCTCCAGCACGCGCAGCTCGTCGCGCAGGACGAGGTACTTCTTCGCCTTCTCCGCCTGCTCGCGCAGCGGCTCGACCTGCAATTCAAGCTCCGCGATCTTATCGTTGACGCGCGTCAGGTTCTCCTCCGTGCGCTCTAAGTCGCGCTCCGCCTTCTCCTTGCGGTGGCGGTACTTTGAGATGCCGGCGGCTTCCTCAAAGATCTCGCGGCGGTCGGCGCTTTTTTGCGATAAGATCTCGTCGATGCGGCCCTGTCCGATGATGGAGTAGCCCTCGCGGCCCATGCCGGTGTCCATGAACAGCTCGTTGATGTCCGTGAGGCGCACGCTCTGCTTGTTGATGTAGTATTCCGACTCGCCGGAGCGGTAATACCGGCGCGTGACGGCGACTTCGCTCTCGTCCATCTGCGGAAAGATGTGCTCGGTGTTATCGAGCACGAGCGTCACCTGCGCAAAGCCCATCTGGCTGCGTTTTTCCGTGCCGCCGAAGATGACGTCCTCCATCTTGTTGCCGCGCAGGGACTTGGTGGACTGCTCGCCCATGACCCAGCGAATGGCGTCCGACACGTTGGATTTGCCGCTGCCGTTGGGCCCGACGATGGCGGTCACGTCCTCGCCGAAGTTGAGCACCGTCTTATCGGGAAAGCTCTTGAAGCCTTGAATTTCGAGTGCTTTGAGGTACAACCTGTTTCTCCTTCTAAGCGCCGTTTGGGCGCTATTACACATATTTTAACTAAAGTATAGTAACAGAAAAGCCCCCGGTTTTCAAGTGAGAATCGAAAAAGCAGCCCCAAAATTTGGGGCCGCTTTCTACGCC
>JAFTGG010000058.1 GCA_017458025.1 Oscillospiraceae bacterium
GGGAGGTTGATGATCTCCGCGACCTGCTGCTCGTCGAATACGCCGAGAATGCAGGTGCCGACGCCGAGCTCGTGCGCGGCAAGGCAGAACGTCTGCGCGGCGATGCCGGCGTCAAACGATTCCCAATGCCGGCCCTGCGACGTGGAAAACGAGCCGTCGCGCTCGTAGCCGGAGCGTTTGACGAGTACGGATTGGATCGCCAGCGCGGGACAGCCCGAGAGAATGCCCGCGTTGTGCGCGAAGCCGAGGACGCACTCGTTCGCGATCCTCTCGATGACGGCGCGGTCCGTGACGAACGTGTAGCGCGCGACCTGCGTGTTCTTCCACGACGGCGCGTACGCGGCGAGCGCTACGATCTGTTCCAGCGTTTCCTTTGCGACCGGTTCGCCCGTGTAGCGGCGAATACTGCGTCGGGTTTGAATACAGTCTTTTGTTTCCATATCGGCACACTCCTCATATTTTTTTCATCTTACCGAACTTTTTTTATTCTGTCAACCGGCCGTGAAGAAATTGTTGACAAAAATTGACAAAGGACTATCATTATGGTAAAATAAATTTAATAAAATGAACAATACCCATGAAACTTCAGAAGGGGAGACGCACATGGAACAGACAATGGGCGGAACGATGCAGACCCAGCGGCGCGTGCTGGTGGTGGACGACGAGCTCATCAACCGCGAGGTACTCGGAACCATCGTCGGGGAGGAGTACGAGGTGCTTTACGCCGAGAACGGGCGTCAGGCGCTGGGTATGATCCGGCGCAACCGCGACACGCTTTCGCTGGTGATGCTCGACCTCTATATGCCAGAGATGGACGGCTTCACGGTCCTCGAAACGATGCATGCCGACCCGGAGCTTTCACAGATCCCGGTCATCGTGCTGACAGGCGAGGAGACGGCGGAGCTTAAGAGCCTTGAGCTTGGCGCGGCGGACTTCCTTACGAAGCCCTACGACATGCCGGAGATCATTCGCGCGCGCGTGAGCCGCACCATTGAGCTCAGAGAAGGGCGAAGCATCATCAACGCCGCCGAAAAGGACGCGCTGACGGGCCTCTACACAGGCAGCTTCTTCTTTGAATACGCCCAGCAGCTCGAACGCTACCACCCTGATTGGGACATGGACGCGGTGGCAATCAACATCGACCGCTTCCACCTCGTCAATGAGCTTTACGGCCGCGATTTCGGCGACAGCGCGCTGCGCCTGCTTGGCCGCGCGATCAAGGAATTTCTCTACACGACCGACGGCCTCGGCTGCCGGCAGGAGGCGGACGCGTTTTACCTCTATTGCGTCCATCGCGACAACTATGACGACGTGCTCGCGCAGATGGAGGAGGGGCTTTCGAGTCTGACGCGCACGGTGCGCCTGCGCCTGCGCATCGGCGTGTATGCCGACCTCGACCGCAGCCTTGACGTGGCGCGGCAGTTCGACCGCGCAAAGACCGCGTGCGACATGCTTCGCGGCGACTATACGCGCTCGGTGCTGCTCTATGACAACGCGCTCTATCAGAACGAGGTGTTCACCGCGACGCTGCTCGGCGGCGTCCACAAGGCGATCCAGGACAAGCAGCTCAAGATCTTCTATCAGCCGCAGTACGCTATCGCGGAGGGTGCGCCGAAGCTCTGCTCGGCGGAGGCGCTCGTGCGCTGGGAACACCCCGAGCTCGGCATGGTCAGCCCCGCCGATTTCCTGCCGCTGTTTGAGGAGAACGGCCTGATCCAGCTCGTCGACCAATACGTCCGCCGCGAGGCGGCGGCGCAGATCAAGGCGTGGCGCGACGAATTTGGCGTGACCTTCCCGCTGGCGGTCAACCTCTCGCGGTTTGACCTCTACGATCCGGAGCTGGCGGATGAGCTGACGGGACTGCTGAATGAATTTGAGCTTACGACGGACGACCTGCTGCTCGAGCTGACGGAGTCCGCCTACATCGTGGACGTCGAGCAACTCGACGAGGCGGTGGCGCGGCTGCGCGAAGCGGGCTTCCGTGTCGGCATGGACAACTTCGGCTCCGGCGGCTTTGCCCTCGGCGCGCTGTTTACGATGCCCATTGACCAGCTCAAGCTGGATATGAAGTATGTGCGCTATATCTGGGAGGCCGAGGCGCGCGAGCGCCTGATCCGCCTTGTGGTGGACGCGGCGAACTACCTCGGCACCGCCGTGGTGGCGGAGAGCGTCGAGACCGAGGAGGAGGTCGATCTGCTGCGCTCGCTCGGCTGCGGCACGGTGCAGGGCCGCTGCTTTGCGACGCCTGAGACCGCGGAGGAGTTTAAGGCGCATTTCGAGGCGAAGCAGTAAGCGGTATTGCTATGACAAAAAGGGACGGAATGGCGCGAGCCATATCGTCCCTTTTTGTCACGTTGCGGGCAGCTCAAAAATGCCGCTGACCTCGCCGCTATAGCAGTTATACCAGAAGTAGCCCTCCCGTGTCACGCGCTCCGCGTCCTCAAAGGCGTAGGAGAGCAGCACCGATTCGCTGTCCTTGCTCCATTGGAGGAACTGAAAGCGGAAGTCAGGTTCGCCGTACTCGTTCGGCTCCGCGCAGCCGTAGTGCCGCAGCGCTTGCCGGAGCGGATAGCCGACGCCGATGCTCAGATTGCCGACAGAGGTGGGCGTCATCAGCAGGATATGATCCCGGTCGTCGTTCCACCGAATGGCGACTGCGTATTTTTCGCTGTCCGGCGCCCACCACAGTCCCTTGTAGCTTGAGCGCTCGAAGGTGATTCGCTCTTTTCCGCCATCGGGATATGTTCCGAGGATAGAGGTCGCGCCGCCCGCGCCAAATTCGAGCCAGTCGAGGTCAAGCCGGTACTGCCCGCCGAACAGGGTAAACGGAATTTCGGGGCCCAGGTCGCGGTTATATACGGTGACGACGCTTCTGCCGTCAGGGGAGACCTTCCTGTCCAGCACGAACAGCACGCCGCTGCGCCAGAGCAGCGCAGCGCCGATCGCGGCGGCGAGCAGGAGACACGCGAGCAGCAGGGCAAGGTAACGCGTCCGCGTGCCGCGCACCTTGCGCGCGACCTCGTGCTGCGAGTATTCCAGCACGGTTTTCACCTCCTCCCGCGGCTCCGCCGCCTCCGCGCGCTCGCCGCGGATCAGCTCCGCGACCGTGGCGCCCAGCGCCTCCGACAGCGGTTCGAGCAGCGCGATGTCCGGCGCGTTCAGTCCGCGCTCCCACTTCGACACCGCGCGGTCGGTGATGTGGAGCGCGTCGGCCAGCTCCTTTTGCGTCATGTTCCGCTCCCTGCGCAGCTCCTTACTAAACGCGGCGGTTCTGGCGTTGTCCATTCTTTCACGTCCTTTCGACCCAATGATACATCATTTTCCGCGAAAAGTAACCAAACCGCCGGTTGATTTTACGAGAACCTGCGGTTTTTTGCTACGCAAAAAACTGATGCGCCAAAGCCTCGCCCCTACGGGGCAACCGAATTTAACGCGCGAGACATCGCGCGCCGGGGCGCGCGATGTTTTCTCATGCATAAGCTCGTCCCGCGCGTCATAGATTGGACTATCACAAAGGAGGGACGGGCTATGGAGAAGGATCGTATCCGGCGCTACGAGCAGGCGGCGGAGCTGCTGCCGCCGCGGCTGCGGCGGCTCGCAATGGAGCTGCCGGACGAAAGCAAGGCGCGCGCCGAGGAGCTGCGCCTGCGCGTGCGCCAGCCGCTGACC
>JAFTGG010000059.1 GCA_017458025.1 Oscillospiraceae bacterium
CCGACTTCATTTCCCACTTGACCGAGAAAGAACAGACCTACCTCGCGTTCGTCATGGAGCGCGACGAGGCTGCGCCCTCTCTCGACCAAGCCAAGCGCATGAAGCAGATCAGCGCGGAGGGCAAGCTGACCGAGGAGGTCATGGACGTTATCATGCGCGAGGAAAAACCGCTGGAGCGCAAGGTCACGCTCCGCGACGACCGTTTGAAGCGGTTTTTCCCAAAGAATTACACACCGCAGCAGATCGAGGACGTGATTATGAGGCTACTGGAGAGCTGGCACCGCAAGCGCCAGCAGGACCAGGCGCGATGAAAGGAGCATGAACACCATGAGAACAGATCTTCCCGAAACCTGCCTGTCCACCATGCCGGGGACGGGCGAGCTGATCGTCCTCAAGCGCGGCGAAACCGGCTACTACCGCTCCGAGTGGGAAACCGGCAACGCGGAACGCAATAAGCAGATCGCAGACGACCATAACCGTGCGCGTGGGCTGACGCCGGCGCAGGTGGAGGCGATGCGCGTCGGCTCCATGTTCGGCTTTGCCGTGCCGGGGGCCACCCCGCAACGGTATTTGGATCTCGCGAAAAAGGAGCAGACATACCGTGTGCAGGGGCATATCAAGGACACGGTAATAAGCCTTTTTCATCCAATAATGTGCGATATGCACGAATATAAGATCGTCGGAAAATATGCGCTCTATCTGGAGCCAAAGGCTATGCCGGAGGCGCTGATGAGCGCACAGAGCGACATGATACTGCTTGCCGAGATGGTAGACGGTGAGCCGCTGATCCCTGTTGACGCAAAAATGGAGAGCGGCGACGCCCACACGATAAATCTGGCGGAAGGCAGCTTTTCCCATAGCAAGGAGGTCAATCAAGGCTATCACATCATCGCCAAAGTCCGCGTGGGCGTAAAGGAATTTGTGCTTGCCGAAAGCCCTACGGCACCAAGCCGCTACGCGACGTGGGCGCGAACGCCTGCCAATGACGGCGACGGCGAGCCGAATTACTATCACGGTAACTATTGCAGCGACCGCACCGCCGCGATACTCGACTTTTGCGACCGGGCAAAGGAGCAGTATGAGTATGAGAAGCAGATGCACCGTGTCGTGCCGCACCGAGAAAACGACAAGGAGAGGTAGATAACGTGAGCAAACAGCAAAAAGAAATGGCCGGCGACTATGAGGTGATCCACTCGCTCCGGCTCGGCGGCAAGGTCATGTTGATCGGCTACAATCCCGACGATAAGGACGGCAAGTACATGACCTGCTACAAGGAATCGAACTTTATGGGCGAATTTTTCACAAGCGCAATAGCAAGCGACGATTACATGGAGATCGTCAAGCTGTTTTCTGAACGCTTGCAGGAACAGATGGAAAAGGTCAAGCAATTCCGTACAGAGCGCGGCGTCCCACTGGAAACGCTCGGCGCGGAGCATTGCCGCAAGCGCGGCGAGGGCGAAAACCTTGCCGGCAAGCTGATTATTCTCCGCCCGTCCAGCCTTTCCCCGGAATACCGCACGGCGGACTGTCAGCTCGGCTATGCCGCAGGCGGCTTTGGCTGCACACCAAACGCTGGCGGGCGCGCCGTCTATTTCCGCGAATTGTACTCCGGCGAAGAATGCCGCTGGAACATAGGCGACGTGCTGGGCATTGCCGACCCGGACAAGCTGCCCGAATGGGCGAAACAAAAGGTTGCGGAGTATGAGAAAACCCGCGCAGTCAAAGAAAAGGAACGAGGTGAAGCAAGATGAAAGAACCTGTTGACATCATGGGCGTGATTGCGTTCCCTAACGAGGACGGAAATCGGGATTGCCGCTTTATTGATCCACATTACAACGAGCTTTTTACCGTGCCGGACGGCAGTAATGTTGTTTTGACCTATATCGACGGCACCAAGAAGGTGCTGCCCTGCACCTACATCGACGACTACCATGCCAGAATCGGCAGCAGCGTCTATCATATCTGCGAGTTTGCGGAGCGTATGCACGAAAGCGGCACCGTCTACCAGCCGGAACACCCGAACGGGACAGAAAAATATGGCATCTATGAGATATACCAAATCAACGACTATGCCGATGTGGATTATTGTTTTCGTCCCTACGACGAAGCCAAACGCCAGATCAAGAGGACAGACTACCGCCGCGCTTATGCCGGTATGCTCCCGGAGAAAAGCCGATTGGACGACATTTTTATGGAGCATAACAGGGACACGCGCCCGTTTGGACGCAAAATGCGCTCCATGTCGGTGAGCGATATTGTGGTCGTCACCCGCGGCGGCGAGAAACACGCCTACTATGTGGACAGCGCAGGCTATGAGGAAGTAAAGGGCTTTTTAGAGGCCGAACGCACCGCGCCGCAAAAGAATACCGCCCGCCCGCCGAAGAAGAAACGGAGCGAGCCGGAACGATAAGGAGGGGAAATTGTGGCAAGCAAGCTGCAAATCATCACAGAATACGCACAAAAGCTGACCGTAGGGCTTGCGGAGCAGCGCGGCGTCTGGCAAAACTATCTGCTGACTGCCGCCCGCGTCTACAAGTACCCGTTCCCGGAGCAGCTTTTGATCTACGGGCAGCGCCCCGACGCCACAGCCTGCGCCCCCATTGAGCTATGGAACAACCGCATGGGGCGCTGGGTAAACCGCGGCGCGAAAGGCATTGCGCTGATCGACGACAGCGGACGCCGCCCGACGCTGAAATACGTCTTTGACGTTTCCGACACCCACCCCGGCAACTACCGGGCGCTC
>JAFTGG010000004.1 GCA_017458025.1 Oscillospiraceae bacterium
AAAGTCGTGCAGCAGGTAAAACTTGAGCCCCTCCGCGGCGCCCGAGAGCGTCATCGAGTGGATCGCCAGCACGACGATGAGCGCCAGCAGGCAGGTCATCATGACGGTCGTGATCTTCTCGACGCCCTTCTCGATGCCCAGCGAGCAAACGAGGATACCGAGCACGACTGTAACCGCCATATACGCCGCCATCTCGCCGGTATTGCCGAGCATGCCCGTGAACACGCCCGCGACCGCGTCCTCCGCCACGGCCTCGAACGTGCCCGCCGCGAACTTAACGAAGTAGTTGAGCATCCAGCCCGAGACGGTGGTGTAGTACATCATCAGCATATAGCAGCCGAAGATGCACACCCAGCCGTGGAGGTGCCACTTGCTCCCCTCCGGCTCCAGCGCGGCGTAGCCCTTGACGGCGCTCTGGCGGCTGGCGCGGCCGACGGCCAGCTCCATCGTCAGCACGGGCGCGCCCATGACGACGAGGAACAGCAGATAAAACAGCACAAACACCCCGCCGCCGTTCGCGCCGGTGACGTAGGGGAACTTCCAAACGTTGCCGATGCCGATGGCGCAGCCCGCGCTCACCAGCAGAAAGCCGATCCGGCTCCCGAAACTCTCTCTTTTCATTCTCTCTCCCTCTCAGAGCAAGCCTTGGATCAAAATCACGAGAATCAAAAACGGCAACACATAACGGAAATACGGTTTGAACGCCGGCGAAAGCTTCATACCCGCGCCGGTGTTGACTTCCGCGAGGTAGCGGTCGAAATTCCAGCCCCACTTCGTCACGCAGAACAGCAGGAAAATGAGCGAGCCGCCCGGGAGCAGCAGATTGCTGACGATGAAGTCCTCGCTGTCGAGCACGCCGCGCGCGCCGATGATCCGGATACCGGCCCAAATGTTGGAGTCAAACACGCAGGGCAGGCTCCCGACGAGCAGGACCGCCAGAGTGATAAGCGCCGACTTTTTGCGGCTCCAGCCGAGGTTGTCAATGCCCGCGGCGATCAGGTTCTCGAACACGCCGATGACGGTCGAGAAGCTGGCAAACGTCATGAACAGGAAAAACAGCGTGCCCCAGACGCGGCCGCCCGCCATGTGCAGGAACACCTGCGGCAGCGCGATGAAGATGAGCGGCGGACCGGCGCCGGCCTCCACGCCGTAGGAAAAGCAGGCCGGAAAGATGATGAGTCCCGCGACAATGGCGACAAAGGTGTCCAGCGCGCAGATGCGGATCGCCTCGCCGCCGAGGGTATAATCCTTCGGCATGTAGCTGCCGAAAATCTCCATAGACGACATACCGATGGAGAGCGTGAAAAAGCTCTGGTTCATCGCCGCGGCGATGACGTTCCCAATGCCCGCCTCCCGCGCGCGGGCGAAGTCGGGCAGCAGATAAAACCGCAACCCCTCCGCCGCGCCGGAGAGCGTCATCGAGTGGATCGCCAACACGACGATGAGCAGCAGCAGGCAGGTCATCATGACCGTCGTGATCTTCTCGATGCCCTTCTGGATACCCAGCGAGCAGACGAGAATGCCGAGCACCACCGTGACCGCCATGTAGACGCCCAGCTCGGCCGCGCTGCCCATCATGTCGGTGAACACGCCCTCGACCGCGTCCGCCGCGACGCCGTCGAAGCGGCCCGTCAGAAACTTCACGAAGTAGTCGAGCATCCAGCCCGAGACGACCGTGTAAAACATCATCAGCACGTAGTTGCCGAAGATGCAGACCCAGCCGTGCAGATGCCACTTGCCGCCGTCCGGCTCCAACGCCTTGTAGCCCTTGACGATGCTCTGCCGGCTCGCGCGGCCGACGGCCAGCTCCATCGTCAGCACGGGCGCGCCCATGATGACGAGGAACAGCAGATAAAACAGCACGAACACCCCGCCGCCGTTCGCGCCGGTGACGTAGGGAAATTTCCAAACGTTGCCGATGCCGATGGCGCAGCCCGCGCTCACCAGCAGAAAGCCGATCCGGCTCGCGAAGCTTTCTCTTTTCATGGTTTTCTCTCCTTGAAAGGCCTACGGCAATACCGTGCAATTCATGACACGCATCTTGCCTGCATAAATACTCGTCATATATCCCAAAATTCCTTGACCATGCGGCAGCATGAGCTGCGGAATTTTGTGCCATCTGCCAAAATTTCCGGCTGCGCAATCTGCGCGCCAGAATGATGCGGTATTGCCCTAAAGAACAATGCGCGAGTTAAAATTATATAATGCCCCGCGCTTTTTTGCAACTATGCGTTGGGTTCAACTCAATTGACGCTCTCCGCCTCCAGCGCGCGCTTGAACTGGGTCTCGTACAGCTCCGTGTATACGCCGCCGGCCTTGACCAGCTCGGCATGCTGCCCGCGCTCAACGATGCGCCCGTCCTTGACGACGAGGATCTCGTCCGCCGCCAAAATGGTCGAGAGCCGGTGCGCGATCAAAATGCTCGTACGCGAGGCAATGATCGGGTCGATCGCCTCCTGTATCTTGCTCTCGGAAATGGAGTCGAGCGACGCGGTCGCCTCGTCGAAAATCAGCAGCGCAGGGTCCTTGAGCAGTACGCGCGCGATGGAGAGCCGCTGCTTCTCGCCGCCGGAGAGCTTGAGCCCGCGGTTGCCGACCATCGCGTCGAAGCCCAGCTCCTGTTTCTCGATGAAATCGAGAATATTCGCCTTGTCGCAGGCGGCGACCAGCTCCGCCTCCGTCGCGTCCGGCTTGGCGTAGAGCAGGTTTTCGCGGATCGTGCCGTTGAACAGGTACGTCTCCTGCGACACGATGCCGATCCGCGCGCGCAGCGCCGCAAGCTCCTGCTTGCGCACGTCGACGCCGCAGAACTGCACCATGCCGCCCGTCACGTCGTAGAGCCGCGGAATGAGGTTGATCATCGTGCTCTTGCCGCTGCCCGACGGCCCCACGATGGCGACGCTGCGCCCCGCCTCAAGGCGGAAGCTCACATCGCGCAAAATCTGCCGCTCGGGGTCGTAGGCGAAGTCGACGTGGTGGAACGCCACGCTGCCGTCGATGTGCGCGGGGCGGAGCGGTCGGTCCGGATTCTTGATCTCCACCGGCATATCGAAATAGTCGAAGATGCGCGTGAACAGCGCCATCGAGCGGATCCACTCCACCTGAATGTTGAGCAGCGTATTCACCGGCCCGTACAGCCGCCCCAGCAGTGCGACCATCACCGTCACGTCGCCGACGGACAAATCGGCGTCGTAACGCATCATCAAAATGCCGCCGACGAGGTAGAGCAGCATCGGCCCCACGCTCGAGAACGTCGAGATCACGACGAAAAACCAGCGGCCCGCCATGCTCTCGCGGATGTTGAGGCGGATCATGCGGCGGTTCGCGTCCTCGTACTTTTTGTATTCGTGCTCCTCCTTGCCGAATATCTTCACAAGCAGTTGTCCGCTGACGGAGAGCGTCTCGTTCAGGATGCCGTTGATCTCGTCGTTGCACTCCTGCGCCTCGCGCGTCAGCTCCCAGCGGGTCTTGCCGGCAAAGCGCGTCGGGATGACAAACAGCGGCACCACCAGCACGCCGACCGTCGCCAGCACCCAGTTCTCGCGGTACATCAGCGCCAGCGCCGCGAGCAGCGTAATGGCGTTGGAGAGGATGGTCGTGAACGTGCTGGAGATCACGCGCTGAACGCCGTCGATGTCGCTGGTCATGCGCGTGATGATATCGCCCTGGTTGTTGGTCGTGAAGAACCGCTGCGACATGCTTTGCAGATGGCGGTACATGCTGTTGCGCATGTCGAAGGTGATGTGCTGCGCGATCCAATTGTTGAGGTAGCTCTCCGCCACGCCGATCAGGTTCGCGCCCAGCGTCACGCCGAGCGAGAGCAGAATCAGCACGATCAGCATGTGCAGATCGCGCCCGATCAGGCCGTCATCGAGGATGCGGCCCGTCAGCACGCTCGGCAGCAGGCTCAACACCGACGACACCGCGATACAGGCAAGCGTCAGCAGCAACTGCGCCCAGTACGGCGTCAGGTAAGAAAACACGCGCTTTAAAAGCGCGCCGGTCACCTTCGGCCGGTTCGCTTTCTCCTCCTCGGTCAGGAATTGCCCACGCATCGGGCCTCCCCCTCTCGGCGGCATAGGCTGCCCCTCCTTTTGCAAAAAAGACCGCCGAATCGCCTCGGCGGTCTTAAAATATCATCTGTCTTCGTCGGTGAAAAACGCGCAGCCGTTGCGTCCGGCCTCCTTGACGCGGTAGAGCGCCTTGTCCGCCATCTTGAACAGGTCGTCGCCCTCGCGCTGCTGCGCGCTGAACGCCACGCCGATGCTCAGCGTCGTCTCCGGCAGGCCGTCCGACGTGTCGAGCAGGCCGTCCTGCACCGCCCGGATACGGTTCAGGATCGCGCTTTGCTGTCCTGGCGTGATGTCGGTCATAATAACCGCAAACTCATCGCCGCCGGTGCGGCAGGCGTAGTCGGTGGCACGGAAGCCATGCGCCAGCAGACGCGCGACTTTTTGCAGGATCTTGTCGCCCACATCGTGCCCGTACACGTCATTGACGCCCTTGAATTTGTCCACGTCGATCCACAGCAGCGCGACGCCGCCCTGCTCCAGATGCGCATGCAGCAGCTTCTCGTATGCGCCGCGGTTGTAAAGCCCCGTCAGCGCGTCGTGCTCGACCTTGAAGCGCAGCTCCTCGTTGCGGCGGAGGTTCTCCTCGAACATGACGTTGTACGCCTTGGCAAGATAACGCAGCTCGAACGACCCGCGCATCGGCAGCATCTTATGCTCGCGAATGCGGGCTATGTACTCCTCCATCGGCCAGAGGATCAGCGCCACGACCGAAACGATCTCGATCACGACGACGAGCAGCAGCACGCCAGTCAGCCACTGCTGGCGCTGCATCATTGCGCGCAGCAGCTCCATGTTCTCGCTGTCCGAAGCCAGGAGCTGCTCAATCAGCGCCTGCTTCTTCTGGATCGTGGCGAGCAGAACGAGCGCGGATACGCTCGCGACCGCGATGACCAGCGCGTTGATGGTCTGGAGCCGAATGGAGCCTTTTTCATGCAGCCCCGGCTTGTCCGGCAAGTCTGTCGCACGGCGGTGCGGCCCCTGATATTCCGAGCCGTACTCCGCTTTTTCGTCCTGCTCTTTGTATTCGATTGGGTCATGCTCAGACATGCCGCGCCCTCCGAATCAAATTTGTTAACCAACTATTTATATCATGGTTTTTTTGTTTGCGCAAGACATAATTGCACAACGCTCTCGACGTGGTCGGCGCGCGGGAACATATCCACCGCGCAGGCGCGCGCCGCCTCATAGCCGCGCTCCGCGAAGCGCTTTACGTCGCGCGCGAGCGTCGCCGGATCGCAGGAAACGTACACGACGCGCGACGGCGCCATGTCCGCGACGGCGGCGATCACGCCCTCCGCGAGGCCCTTGCGCGGCGGGTCCACCGTCACGACGTCGGGACGCAGCCCCTCCGCCGCCAGCTTCGCCGCCACCGCCGACGCGTCGCCGCAGAAAAACTCCGCGTTCGCGACGCCGTTGCGTTTCGCGTTTTCCCGCGCGTCGGCAATCGCCTCCGGCACGATCTCCGCGCCGATGACGCGCTTTGCGTGTCCCGCCATCGTCAGCGTGATCGTACCCGTGCCGCAATAGAGGTCAAGCAGCGTTTCCCCGCCCGTCAGCTCCGCGAACTCCAAAGCCTTGGCGTAGAGCTTTTCGCATTGCGCGTGGTTCACCTGATAGAACGACGGCGCCGACAGCCGGAACTCAAGGCCGCAGAGCGTGTCCTCGATCCGGTCGCTGCCCCAGAGCGTACGGTAGGTATCGCCGAGAACGACGTTCGTCTTTTTTGTATTCGTGTTCAGCACGACGCCCACCGCGTCCGGGCACGCGCCGCGCAGGGCGCTGACCAGCTCCGTTTCATGCGGCAGCGCGTCCGCGTTCGCGACGACGCAGAGCAGCGTCTCGCCCTTGGCGCTGCAGCGCGCAAAGAGGTGGCGCACAACGCCCTTCCCTGTCGTCTCGTCATAGCCGCGCACATCAAAGCGGCCCATCCATTCGCGCAGCGCGTCCGCCGCTGCCTCCGCGGCGGGGTGGACCAGCAGGCAATGCTCGGCATTGATGACCTCATGCGTCCGCGCGCGGTAGAACCCCACCGCGCCGTTTGGCGACACGGGCCAGATCGACTTGTTGCGGTAGCGCAGCACCGTGTCCGCGCCGACGATCTCCTCGACCTGCGCCGCGCTGCCGCCGATACGCGTCAGCGCGTCCTGCACGCGCTGCTTTTTCAACTGTTTTTCCTCGGCGTACTCCATGTGCCGCCAGACGCAGCCGCCGCAGCGCGGGTAATACGGGCAGTCCGGCGTCATGCGGTGCGCCGAGGGGGACAGCAGCTTATTGATCTTCGCGTAAGCGACGTTCTTGTTGACCTTCAGAAGCAGTATCTCGCAGGTCTCGCCGCGCAGCGCGCCCTGCACGAAAACAACGCGGCCGCCGATCCTAGCGACGCCCGCGCCGCCGTCCGCATAGCCCTCGATGCGGACGGTATGTATTTGATTTTTTTTAAGTTCTTTTGTTGTCTCCAATTCGCGGAAAGCCTTTCGTTATCAGGTTCGTCAAAGTCCTTTTGTCTGCTTTTTAAGCAGAGTTATTTCCATTTCTCAAGCAGCGCGTGGATCTGGGACGTGAGGGACGCCATGTCCTTGTTGGGCATGCCGCGGCTGCTCTTGATAAACATGAGCAAGTCCTCCGCGGAAGCGAGCAGCTTGCCGTAGATGACGTCGGCGCGGCGGCGCGCCTCGCTCTTGCGGCGCTCCGGCATATAGCCGTTCTCCAGCGCGACGCCGTTCGCGAGATCGAACACGGCGGTAAACATCGGCGCTTCAGCGTTGAAGCCGAGCGTCCTCAGTTCGTCCGCGAACGTGGGCGCGATGTCCGCGTCGCCGTGGACGACGAACACCTTCTGCGGCTTCGGGTCGAACGACTGCACCCACCGCACCAGATGGTCGTGGTCGGCGTGCGCGGACAGACCCTTGAAGTTGACGATCTTCGCCCGCACCGCAACCTCCTCGCCGAAAAGCTTGACGCTCTCCGCGCCGTCGATGATGCGGCGGCCCAGCGTGCCGGGCACCTGATAGCCGACGAACACGATGGTCGAGTTGTAGCGCCAGAGGTTGTGCTTCAGGTGGTGCCTGATGCGGCCCGCGTCGCACATGCCGGAGGCCGAGATGATGACCTTCGGCGTCGGGTCGGCGTTGAGCTGCTTCGACTCCTCGCCCGACTCCACCATGTGCAGGTTGGGGAACGAGAACATGTGCTTGTCGTCGGTGGCAAGCGCCAGCGACTCCTCGTCGACGTAGCCGTGCACGTTGCCGCAGAACACCGAAGTGGCGGCCTTGGCGAGCGGAGAGTCGATGTACACCGGAAAGTCCGGCACGGACTTGACCAGCCCCTGATCCTTGATCTTGCGGATAAAGTACAGCAGCTCCTGCGCCCTGCCGACGGCAAACGACGGAATGATGACGTTGCCGCCGTTTTTCAGCGTCTCGTCGATGATTTCCGCCAGCCTGCCCTCGTAGCTCCACTCGCCCTCGTGGTTGCGGTTGCCGTAGGTAGACTCCATCAGCACATAGTCCGCGTGCTTTAAAAGCTCCGGCGCGCGCAGGATCGGCTGCGTCTCGTTGCCGATGTCGCCGGAGAACACGACGGTCTTGATGACGTCGCCCTCGGTCATGGTCATCGTAATGCTCGCCGAGCCGAGCAGGTGCCCCGCGTCGGTGAACGTGACCTCCACGCCCTCGCAGAGCTCGACGGTCTCGTGATAGTCGCAGGTGCGCAGGTATTTCAGCGTCTCCTCCGCGTCCGCGACGGTGTAGAGCGGCTCGACGCGCTCCTTGCCGGCGCGCTCGCCCTTGCGGTTCATGTACTCGGCGTCGCCCTCCTGAATGTTCGCGGAGTCGAGCAGCATGATTTCGAGCAGCCTTGCGGTCAGGCGCGTCGTCAGGATCTCGCCCGTAAAGCCCTGCTTGACGAGCAGCGGCAGGCGTCCGGAGTGGTCGATGTGCGCGTGGGTGATGAGCACATAGTCGATCTCCTTCGCGTCAAACGGCAGCAGCGTGTTGTCCAGCTCGTCGCGCCCCTGCTGCAGGCCGCAGTCGATCAGAATGTGCTTCCCGTTGATCGAAACGCAGTGACACGAGCCCGTCACCGCGCGGTCGGCACCGTAGAAATACAGCTTCATCGGCTTTCCTCCCCGTTTTGCACAAAGGTTATCAGCTTTCTTGAAATTATTTTAGCACAAATGCACAGGATATGCAAGACATTATGTCAAATATGCAAGATATTTTTTACAGTCCGTTCATACAATTGCGTTTGCATATTGAAATATGCCGTGTTATACTATAAAGGTATTTTTGTGCGCGTTCATTCCCCGAAAGGAAGTATATAACATCATGGGTCTCTTTACCAAGATATTCGGCACCTACAGCGAGCGCGAACTCAAGAGCATCTACCCCATCGTCGACAAGATCGAGGCGATGGCGGACGAGTATGCCGCGATGAGCGACGCGCAGCTACAGGCCAAAACGCCGGAATTTAAGGAGCGCCTCGCGAACGGCGAAACGCTCGACGACATTCTGCCCGAGGCGTTCGCCACCGTCCGCGAGGCGGCGAAGCGCGTCATCGGGCTGTATCCCTACCGCGTGCAGCTCATCGGCGGCATCGTGCTCCATCAGGGCCGCATCGCCGAGATGAAGACCGGCGAAGGCAAAACGCTCGTCGCGGTGCTGCCGTCGTACCTCAACGCGCTCACGGGCGACGGCGTGCACATCGTCACGGTCAACGACTACCTTGCCAAACGCGACAGCGAGTGGATGGGCAAGATCCACCGCTTCCTCGGCCTGAGCGTAGGCCTGATCGTCCACGACCTCGACAGCGAGCAGCGCCGCGCCGCCTATGCCGCCGATATCACCTACGGCACGAACAACGAGATGGGCTTCGACTATCTGCGCGACAACATGGCGATCTTCGCCAGCGAGCTCGTCCAGCGCGGCCACGCCTTCGTCATCGTGGACGAGGTGGACTCGATCCTCATCGACGAGGCGCGCACGCCGCTGATCATCTCCGGCATGGGCGAAAAGTCCACGGAGATGTATTCCCGCACCGAGAATCTCGTCGCCCGCTTCCGCAAGAAGGTCATCGCGGAAACCGACGAGAAGGAGGAAGAGGACGTCAATGAGCAGGCGGACTACATCGTCGACGAGAAAGCCAAGACCGCGACGCTGACCGCACGCGGCGTCAAAAAGGTCGAGGAGTATTTCCAGCTCGAAAACCTCTCCGATCCCGAAAACTCCACCATCGCGCACCACGTCAATCAGGCGATCAAGGCGCACGGCGTCATGAAGCGCGACATCGACTACGTCGTCAAGGACGGCGAGATCATCATCGTCGACGAGTTCACGGGCCGTCTGATGTTCGGCCGCCGTTACAGCGAGGGCCTGCATCAGGCGATCGAGGCGAAAGAAGGCGTCACCGTCGCGCGCGAGAGCAAGACGCTCGCGACCATCACGTTCCAGAACTATTTCCGCCTGTACAGGAAGCTCTCCGGCATGACCGGTACGGCGCTCACCGAGGAAGAGGAATTTGGCGCCATCTACAAGCTCGACATCATCGAGATCCCGACCAACCGCCCGCTGGCGCGTATCGACGACCCCGACGTGGTCTACAAGACCGAGGCGGCGAAGTACCGCGCGGTCATCGCGCAGGTCAAGGAGTGCCACGCCAAGGGCCAGCCGGTGCTGGTCGGCACGGTGTCCATTGAGAAGAACGAAAAGCTTTCGTACCTCCTTCAGCGCGAGGGCATCAAGCACAACCTCTTAAACGCGAAGAACCACGAAAAGGAAGCGGAGATCGTCGCGCAGGCGGGCAAGCTGGGCGCGGTGACGGTCGCGACGAACATGGCGGGCCGCGGCACCGATATCATGCTCGGCGGCAACGCCGAATATATGGCGCGCAACGACCTGCGCAAGGCGGGGCTCAGCGACGAGCTCATCGCCGAGGCGACCGGCTACGCGGATACGGATAACCAAGAGGTGCTGGACGCGCGGAAGATGTTTGCCGACGCGCTCGCCAAGCACCGCGATGAGATCGCGGGCGAGGCGGACAAGGTGCGCGAGGCGGGCGGCTTGTTCATCATCGGCACCGAGCGCCACGACTCCCGCCGCATCGACAATCAGTTGCGCGGCCGCGCGGGCCGTCAGGGCGACCCCGGCGAGACGCGCTTCTACCTCTCGCTTGACGACGACCTGATGCGCCTGTTCGGCGGCGAGCGCGTCACGGCGCTGATGGACCGCCTCGATATGGACGAGGACACGCCCATTGACGCAAGAATGCTCTCGAAGTCCATCGAGAACGCGCAGACGAGCGTCGAGTCCCGCAACTTCCAATCGCGTAAATCCGTCCTTGAGTATGACGACGTGATGAACAAGCAGCGCGAGATCATCTACGGTCAGCGCAAGCAGGTGCTCGACGGCCTCGACATCAAGGAGACCGTCTTCGGCTTCATCCGCGGCGGCGTCGAGAACAATGTGACCATCGCGCTCGGCGAGCACGGCAAGGTGACGGCGGAAACCGCCGCCGAAGCGCTCAAGTCCTGCGAGGGCATGTACTTCCCGCGCGGCGCGGTGGACGTCAACACGCTCGCGAACCTCTCCGCCGAGGAGCTGACCGACCGGCTGGTCGAGGCGTCCGAGCGCTTCTACAACGCCAAGGAGGAGGCCTTGACCTCCCCCGTCATGCGCGAGCTGGAGCGCGTCGTCATGCTGCGCGTGGTCGACGAGTATTGGATGGACCACATCGACGCGATGCAGGAGCTGCGCCAGGGCGTGCGGCTTCAGGCATACGGCAACAAGAACCCCGTGGACGAATACAAGCGCATCTCGCTCGACATGTTCGAGGAGATGGTCGCCGCGATCCAGAACGACACGGTGCGCCGCATTTTCTCCGCGCGCGTCAAGACGGAGGCCGAGGTCAAGCGCGAGCGCGTGGCCGAGGGCATCAACGCCACGACGGCGGGCGACGGCACGGTCAAGAAGCAGCCGCGCAAGGTCAAGAAGATCGGGCGCAACGACCCGTGCCCCTGCGGGAGCGGCAAGAAGTATAAGCAGTGCTGCGGGAGATGATGGGGAACGAACCTGAAACCGTTTCTTTCCTTCTTGCGTGAAGGAAGGAAATGGTTTCAGACTTCCGTAGAAAGGAAGCCTTGCCGCATGTCGGCGCGGTGTGCCGGAATTTCCGACGCTCCCTCGTCGATACGCTCTGCCTCGATTTCCGCTCAGCCGCTCCTTTGGGCACCCGGCGCGACGCTACGCCTCGTTCGCGGCAGCGCCTGCGGCTTCTTCTGGTTCTTCGGAGGCTTCCATTGTTGCGCTCATGCGTTCTTCAATTCGGCTCATATGCTGCCATACGAGGTGCAGCGCCACCGAATACCGCTTCAAATTCAAATTCTCGGATTTCGACGCCAGATATAGGATATAAAGCAGATCCAGTGCGTCGTTGTAGTCCTTGTGCTCCCGCTTCAGCTCGTACATGTCTACGCTCGTGTTCATGTTCCCTACCTCCACAATAAAAAATGGCGCGCCCGAGGGCGCGCCACGAAAAACGCGCCCCAAGCCGCCAAGCTAGTTAAATATCTCAAGCAAGAGGATTTAACAGGGGCGCATTTTTACCAAAGCAAAAATCCCCTGCTTGAAATATTATTTAACTAACTTGGCATATAAAATCATATCACTTGCAAAGCGTGCTGTCAAGCAAGGATTTCTCGCAGGCCTGCCTCGAACGAGGCGACGCGCGCCGCTGAGCGCCCAACGGAGCGGCAAGCGGAAATCGAGACGCGGCGTATCGACAAGGAGCGCCGGAAACATCGGCACCATCTACCAAACCCGCAAACGCGTCTTTTTCTCTACGGAAGTTTGAAACCATTTCTCTCTTTCCACAAGCGGAAAGAGAGAAACGGTTTCAAGTTCGTCTCCCACAAGGAGGTTTTATGTCCTTTACTGAGCACAACGTCAATGGCCTGATCTATGACACCGCCGATGGATTAAGTTCCGCCGGCGGCATTCGCCATGCCTTCACCACGCGGCTCGGCGGCGTCAGCCCCGCGCCGTTCGATTCGCTAAACTTCTTCGAGCGCAACGGCGATACGAAAGAAAACGTAATTGAGAATTACAAGCTGCTCGGGCAGGCGACCGGCCTTAACATGGCCCGTGCCGTCGGCTGCCGGCAGATACACAGCGACCTCGTGCGCTCCATTTACGCCGAGGACGCGGGAAAAATCCTTTACGACGAGCGCCCCTACGACGCCGACGCGATGCTCACCGACGTGCCGGACGTTCCGCTCGTCGCGTACAGCGCCGACTGCTGCACCATTCTGCTTTACGACCCCACCTGCCGCTGCGTGGGCGCGATACACGCCGGCTGGAAAGGCACGGCGCTTGGCGTCGCGCTCAAGGCGCTCATCGCGATGATGAGCGCCTACGGCGCGGACCCCATGACGATCCACGCCGCCATCGGTCCGTCCATCGGCGCGTGCTGCTTTGAGACCGACAGCGACGTGCCGGACGCCATTCGCGAGGAGCTCAGCGAAAGCGCCGACCGCTTCATCGAACGGCGCGGCGGCAAATACCACGTCGACCTCAAGCAGATCAACCGCCTGTGGCTGCTGCGCGGCGGGCTCGACCCGCGCAACGTCGAAGTGCACGGCGACTGCACCGCCTGCCGTCTCGACCGCTATTGGTCGCACCGCAGGCTCGGCGCGCGCCGCGGCGGTCAGATCGCCGTCATCGCGCTGGAGGGCGGAGCATGAAAAAGCTGCTTTTGCTCGCGCTCGCGCTGACGCTCTGCCTCGCGCTCACGGCCTGCTGGGAGGTGGAGCCCGCCGACGACGCGGAGGATTTCTGGACCTATGAAACCGAGCCGGAGACGCCGGAGCCGGAGCCCGCGGCGAAGCCCGCGGTCCTGACGCTGCCCTACCTCAGCAGCCAGACGCTCGATCCCGTCGCATGCTCCGACGGCGCGCAGCAGGTCGTCGGCTCGCTGATCTACGAGGGCCTGTTCGCGCTCGACGAACGCTTCGAGCCGCAGGCGGTGCTCTGCTCGTCCTACACCCGCAGCGCGAACGGCCTGACCTACACGTTCACGCTGCGCGACGGCGTCACATTCTCTGACGGCGCCGCGTTCACCGCTTCGGACGTGCTGGCGACCTACCGCCGCGCGCAGGCGTCGGAGCGCTACGCCGCGCGGTTCGCAAATGTCGCGGCCATGCGCGTCAGCCGCGGCGCGTTCATCGTCACGCTCAAGCAGGCGGACAGCGCGCTGCCCGCCCTGTTCGATATTCCCGTCGTCAAATCCGGCACCGAAAAGAACGCCGTGCCGCTCGGCACGGGGCCGTATCTGTTTTTGGCCGACGCCGACGGGCCGTGTCTCGTGCGCAACGACAATTGGTGGCACGGCGGCGAAACCGGCCCCGAGCGCATTTCCCTCGCGTCCGCGAAGGACGCGGACACCGCCGTGTATCTTTTCTCCGCCGAGAACGCGCATCTGCTCACCGCGGATTTTCTGAGCGAGACCGCCGCCGCTTCGCTGGGCGGCGTCGATACCGCCGACGCGCTCACGACAACGATGCTTTTCCTCGGCTGCAACGTAAAGACGCCCGCCTTGAAGGACAGCGCGTTCCGTGCCGCGCTCGGCGCGGCGCTCGACCGCGACGCCGTCGCCACGACGCTGCTCGCCGGACACGCCGTCGCCGCGCAGTTCCCACTTCCGCCTGTATCGCCGCTCTATCCCGGGAACGCGGAGACCGCTTACGAAAGCAGCGCGTATGAAACCGCTTTAAACGCGCTGCTGCCGCCCGCCGCGGAGGGTGCGGAGCCCGCTTTGCCCGCGCCCGTGGCGCTGACGCTTCTCGCCAACGCGGAAAACGACTTTAAAGTCGCCATCGCCGAGCACCTTGCCCAACAGTTGACCGCGTCCTATGTTACGGTCACGCCGCTCGTTCTGCCGTGGGCGGATTACCTCGCGGCGTTGGAGCACGGCGAATTTGACCTCTGGCTCGGCGAAGTTCGTCTCACCGCCGATTGGGACGTCACGTCCCTCGTCGGCTCCGGCGGCGCGCTCAACTACGGCGGTTACGCCGACGCCGCGACCGACGCGGCGCTCAAAGCCTTCCTCGCCGATGAGAAAGAAGCGACCGCCGCCGCGCTCTGCGCACAGCTCGCGGAGGAAACGCCCATTCTGCCCCTTGTGTTCAAATCCGTCTCCGTGCTGACGCCAGAGGGTATGATCGGCGGCGTGTCCCCGACGATGACGCAGCCGCTGCGCGGCCTCGCGCAATGGACGATCCGTTTCCCCGAATAAAGCCAGGGGCTATAGCAAAACTCGCATATTGCACAAGAAATAACAAGCCTGCGGTTCAAGACTTTCCGGATAATACCGGATTTTCTGAACCGCAGGCTCATTTTGGCTAGCTGTCATTTGTGCAAAACGCGCATTTTGCTACAGTCCCTTTTTCTCTGTTTCTAGGCCTAGTATTGCCGCACCACGGCGACGACCTTGCCCATAATGGAGCACTCCGTGCCGTCGATGGGCCGATAGTCCGGATTCGCCGGCAGCAGCCAGATCTTGCCGTCCTTGCGGCTGAAGGTCTTGACCGTCGCCTCGTCCTCCAACAGCGCGACGACGATCTCGCCGTTGCGCGCGGTCGGCTGCTGATGCACGACCACGAGATCGCCCGGCAGGATACCGACGCCGAGCATCGACTCGCCGCGCACGCGCAGCGCGAAGTATTCCCCGTCGCGCCCGCCGGTATCGAAGGTCAGGTAGTCCTCGATGCACTCCTGCGCCAAAATCGGGCTGCCGGCGGCGACGCTGCCGACGATCGGCACCTGCTTCGGCTGCGTTTCGGGGACGGGGAAATCGGCGACGGCCGACGCGGGCTTCGGCGCCGCCTTCACCGCGGAGCGGTCCACCGGCACGATGGCGCGGCCTTTAAACGCGCCCTTTTCGATGTAGCCCAGCTCCGCCAGATTTTTGAGATGAAAATGCACCGTCGAGGGAGATTTGAGCCCCACGGCGTCACAGATATCGCGCACCGACGGCGCGTATCCGTGCTCGCCAATGTATTCGAGCAGGAATTGATAGATGCGCTGCTGCATCTCCGCGCGTTTGCTCATCGGATCAGCCTCCTGTTATTCTAAATTAACGTCAGTATAACACAGCTTTTCCCAAAATGCAACATTCGTTTCAAATATTTTTTCGATTTTTCCTTGACACTCAAGCCTTGATTGATTAGAATATATTTTGGATTTTTAGGGGGAGTATAAGGGGACTTCCTCTTCAAGAACCCAAACGCCCATTTTATAGATTTAAAATGAGAAAAAAGGAGGAACCATGCCAGGCAGAATCATGTTCGGGCCCGTTCACTTTATCGTAGGGCTCGTGCTGCTGGCCTTGGGCGTCCTTCTCGGCATTTGGCTCAGGAAACGTGCGGAGCAAAAAGCTGAACTGACCATCGCAGACGCTGAACAGAAAGCCCTGCAAATCGAAAACGACGCGCACAAACGCGCCGAGAGCAAGAGCAAGGAAATGCTGCTCGAGGCGAAAGAGGAGATCATGCGCGTCCGCAACGAGGCTGAGAAGGAGAACAAGGAACGCCGCGCCGACCTGCAGAAGCAGGAGCGCAGGCTGCAGCAAAAGGAAGAAAACATCGACAGAAAGACCGAGGCCCTCGAAAAAAAAGAGGAGCTTCTCAGTCAGAAGCACGCCGCGCTTGACAAGGAAAACGAGGAGATCAAGATTATCAAGCGCAGCCAGACCGAAATGCTTGAGCGCATCTCCGGCTTCACCGCCGAGGAGGCAAAGAGATATCTCATCGAGCAGGTCGAGAGCGAAGTGACGCACGAGACCGCGATGAAGATCAAGGAACTCGAGCAGCGCGCCCGCGAGGAGGCCGACTCCCGCGCCCGCGAGATCGTCGCCACCGCGATTCAGCGCTGCGCCGCGGATCACGCGGCCGAGATCACCGTCAGTGTGGTTCCCCTGCCCAATGACGAGATGAAGGGCCGCATCATCGGCCGCGAGGGCCGCAATATCCGCACCATTGAAACGATGACGGGCGTCGATCTCATCATCGACGACACGCCCGAGGCCATCACGGTCTCCTGCTTTGAGCCCGTCCGTCGCGAGGTCGCGCGCATCGCGCTCGAAAAGCTCATCGCCGACGGCCGTATCCACCCGACGCACATCGAGGAAATGGTCGCCAAGGCCCGCCGCGAGGTGGACGCCGTGATCAAGTCCGAGGGCGAGCGCGCGGTGCTGGAGACCGGCGTGCGCGGGCTGAACCCCGAGCTCGTCAAGATGCTCGGCCGTCTGCACTACCGCACGAGCTACGGTCAGAACGTGCTGCAGCACTCCATCGAGGTCGCGCATCTCGCCGGCATGATAGCCGCCGAGCTCGGCGCGGACGTCACGAGCGCCAAGCGCGCGGGTCTGCTGCACGACATCGGCAAGTCCGTCGACCACGAGCTGGAGGGCACGCACGTCTCCCTCGGCGTCGAGTTCATGCGCAAGTACCACGAGAAAGAGGACATCATCCACGCGGTCCATGCGCACCACAACGACATCGAGCCGACGACGGTGCTCGACTTCATCGTTCAGGCCGCGGACGCAATCTCCGCCGGACGCCCCGGCGCCCGCCGCGAGAATCTGGAGAACTACATCAAGCGTCTCGAACAGCTCGAGGAAATCACGGGCAGCTTCCCCGGCGTGGAGAAGAGCTACGCGATCCAGGCGGGCCGCGAGGTCCGCGTGATGATCAAGCCCGAGGTCGTCAGCGAGGACGAGATGGTCATACTCGCCCACGATATCGCCAAGCGCATCGAGGACGAGATGGAGTATCCGGGCCAGATCAAGGTCAACGTCATTCGAGAAGTGAAAGCTGTCGAATACGCCAAGTAAGTGCAAAAGAGGCTTCCGAGCGGAAGCCTCTTTTTTGCCGCCTCCGGCGACATCTATCGGATAGCGTTCGGCGGCTGCGAATACAGGTCCTAAACCTCGATATACGCCGCGGCCGCATAGCCGACAGACCCGTTGTAGTGCACGACATACCACCCCTGCCACTCGCCGTAGACAGTGACGCTCGCGCCGTCCGGCAGCATGGCGACGACGTTCCCCTCCGTGCCCGGGTAGTCGCGCAGCCGGAGCGGCGTACCGCCGGTCGTGACGCGGCCCGTCTCCGGCGGCTGCGGGTAGATGAACGGCAGGCCGAAAAACTCGGTCAGGCCGCGCGCCAGCGCCTGCGCGATTTGCTCGCGGCTCGACTCGATCCACAGCGCGTCGGCGTAGTTGTCGTGATACCCGATCTCGATGAGGTTCGCGGGAAAGCGCGGCTGACGCACCTCGCCCAGCGAGGTCGTCGACTGCGTGCGCACGAGGTTCGGCAGCGGATAAACCTCGCGCAGGTTGGCCGCAAAGATTTCCGCCGCCTCGCGGCCGAGCGTGCTGGTCGGATAGTAGAACGCGATGATGCCGCGGGTGTTGCCCTCGTTGCCCGCGCCGGACGCGTTCGAGTGCAGCGCGAGATAGAAGTCGAAGCCTCCGATGCTGTTTGCCTGCCGGATCGAGCTGGCGGCAGTCATGTCCGGCGTGTTGCGCACCCATGTGATCGCGTTTGAAAGCAGGTACGGCTCCAGCGCGTCAGCGAGCAGGTTCATATTGTACTCCTCGCTGCCGCTGCCGGTGATATAGGGGTTCCAATCCTGCGTGGACGGGCTCAGATAAATTTTCGGCATGGGATAGCCTCCTTTACGATACTATCCCATCCTATGCGCGCGCAAAAAGACCGCTTCCGAATCGGAAGCGTTCTTTTTGCGGATCAGTTGTTAGACTGACAGCGCGGGTCACCGCGATGCCTCTGCGATAAAATAGGCAATGTGACCAACGGCGAGGGATTTTTTCGTCAGGCAAGGCCTAGGCCTAGTATTATGCCGCTTTCGTCTTGCCAAGCTCCAGCTTCTCGACGACGAACACCAGCACAAGGATCGCAACGCCTATGAGGTCGGTCACCGTGCCCGGATAGATCATCAGCAGACCGCCCGCGATGCAGAGGAGGCGGAACGGCCAGCCCATGTCCTTGATGAAGTAGCCGATCATGCCGATGGAGATCGACAGCATGCCCAGCGTCGCCGTAATGACGACCAGGATAACGTCGAACGGCGTCGTATCAATGAACAGCATCGCGGGGTTGAACGCGAAGATGTACGGAATGATAAACGCCGCGATGGCGAGGCGCGTGGCGTTCGCCGCGGTCCTCATCGGGGGCGCCTTCGCGATGGCGGAGCCGGCGTAGGCGGCGAGCGCCACCGGCGGGGTGATATCGGCGACGATGCCGAAGTAGAAGCAGAACATGTGCGCCGCCATGAGCTTGAGACCCATGCCCGCGGGGCCGAGGATCGGCGCGCAGGTGGTCGCCATAATGATGTAGTTCGCGGTGGTCGGGACGCCCATGCCGAGCACGATGCAGCAGAGCATCGTCAGCACGAGGGCGATGAGAATACGGCCGCCCGCGACGTTGACGATCGCGCTGATGAGGACCTGCCCGAGGCCGGTCATCGTGACTACGCCGGCGATGATACCCGCCATACCGCAGGCAATGGCGACGGACAGCGTGTTCCTGCCGCCGTTTTCAAACGCGTCCACGATCATCGGCAGATGCTCGAAATTCGGCCTGCTGATGATGTAATTGACGACCATCAGCGCCACGGCGACGCCGACGCAGAGCTTCGCGCCGTTCTCGCCCATGAACGTGCCGACCTGCCAGGAGCGGGCAAACAGCGTCATGTAGAGCAGCGGCAGCAGCGGCAGCGCCATGATGAGCGCCTTCGCGCCCTTCTCGCGGCTGATCATCGAAACGACCAAGCAGTACAAAATCGCGTAGACCGCGGCGGTCGCCATCGTAAAGCCGACCATAATCATGTACACGAGCACGACCAGCGGGAGGATCAGATAGATCTTCGGGAGCACGTCCTTCGCCTTGGGCAGTTGATCGCGCGGAATGCCGTGGAGCTTGAGCTTCTTCGCCATGAAGTGGACCATGAGGAAAATGCCGAGGAAGTACAGGAACGCCGGCAGGATCGCGCGGACGATGATATCCTTGTACGGTACGCCGACCATCTCCGCCATCAGGAACGCGGCCGCGCCCATGATCGGCGGCATGATCTGGCCGCCCGTGGAGGACGCCGCCTCGACCGCGCCCGCGAACTCGGGCGGATAGCCGGTCTTCTTCATCATCGGGATCGTGACGGAGCCGGTGGTGACGGTGTTGCCCACCGACGAGCCGGACACCATGCCGCACAGCGCCGACGAGATGACCGCGACCTTCGCGGGGCCGCCGCTTGCCCAGCCGGCGAGCGTGTTCGCGCAGTCGATGAAGAAATTCGCAACGCCGGTGGCCTCCAGGAACGCGCCGAAGATGACGAACAGCGCGATGTACGTCGAGCAGACGCCGATCGGCGTGCCGAGGATACCGGTGGTCGTATAAAACAGGTTGTAGACGACGGTCTTGAGGTCCTTGCCCGCGCCCGCGAACGCATAGATGACAAACACGCTTGCCACGCAGATGATCGGGATACCGACCACGCGGCGGCAGCACTCGACGAGCACCAGCGTGCCCACGATGCCGAATACGATCAGGATCGGAATGTTCACGCCGCCCACGGTCCACGTCATGCGCTGGATGCGCGTGCCGAGGTCGACGATCTGCTTGAGGTGCAGCGGATAATACAGGAAACAGAACGCGCCGACGGCCATGAGCACAATATCATACCACGGCATATGGTTGACCTTCTGCGTCCCTTTCTTCACCGGATAGTAAATGAAGACGAGAATGATAACGAGGCCGAGGAACAGCGGACGGCGCGCGCGCTCGTCCATCTTCAGGAACATGTTCATCACGATCATGAACACGCCGAACGCGAACGTCAGCCAACGCACGATCTGCTTGGGCACGCCCTCCCAGATGCGGGTATTCGACTCGCGGTCATACTTTTTCATGATCGCGTCGACGTCTTCCATCGTACCGACGTCGACGTCCGCGGCTACGTTTTTGACTTCATCTTTTTCAGACATAGCGTTTCCCCCTTTTTCCCTTATTTGGAGCGGCGGCGGCTACCACGGGAAGAACTCGTAGTTGAAGCGCACCGCCGCGTTTCTTCCACACATATCGCGCAGGCTCACTTCCTGCCCGTTCACCGTCAGCACATGGTCGGAGACCGTGCCGACGATGTATCCCACGTTGTTGCGCTGCTGATGGATATTGCGAATCACCATCGCCCAGCCCTGATAGTCAGGCCTGTCGATGTAGACCCTGTCGAGCAGCTCGCCCGGGTTCAGCTCCGTCTGTACGCCGGCGCCGAACGAACAGTAGATCGTCTCCTCGACGTAGATGTTCTTGTCTTCGATTTCATAGACGTCCGTCAGCGGATAGTTGTTGACGGAGTGGATAAAGGTGACCGAAAAGCGGTCGCCGTCTCCCATGCGGTAACGCGCGTAAAGCTCGCCGGTGTCCCGATTCCGCACGCTCAGATACCAGCCCGCGCGCAAGCCTAGGGAAAGGGCCGCCGCAATAATCAATATTATTGCGGCGGCCGTCACGATAAAATGTTTCTTGTGATGTCGCACAGTGTCTGCGGCTTAGATCGCGCCGATCTCCTTGTAGTACTTCTCAGCGCCGGGATGCAGAGGCACGCTGCCGATGCCGGCGGTCGCGGGATCGAGGAAGTCGAACTTCGCGTGGCCGGCGGTCAGCTCGGCCTTGTTGTCGAACAGGCCCTTGGTGATCTCATAGACGACGTCGTCGCTGAGGTTCTCGGAAGCAACGAGCGCGGCCTGGACGGCGACGCAGACGACTTCCTTATCCTGGCCGGTGTAAGTGCCGGCGGGCAGGTTGTCCTGAACCAGGAACGGATACGCGGCGCGAATCGCGGCGAGCTCGCTGTCGGACAGGGAGACGAGGTTCAGCTCGTTGGTGGTGGCATAGTCGACGATGGCGGTCGTGGGAGCGCCGGCAACCGTAAAGGCCGCGTCGATCTTGCCGTCCTTGAGCTGGTCAACGCCGTCCTGGAAGGAGCCGTTGACGACCTTGATGTCGTTCGCGGTCAGGCCGGCAGCGCCGAGCACCTGCCACGCGTTGACCTCGGTGCCGGAGCCGACGTCGCCGACGCAGACGGTCTTGCCCTTGAGGTCGGAGACGTTGTTGATGCCGGGCTTGGCAAGGATCTGCACGGTCTCGTTGTAGATACCGGCAACCCACAGGGCGCTGTCCTCAACGCCGGTCTCGGCGAAGGTGTTGATGCCGTTGTGCGCGTAGTTGACAACGTCGGACTGCAGGATCGCCATCTGGGCCTCGCCGTCGGTGATCATGTTGACGTTCGCCTTGGACGCGCCGGTGGACTCGACGCTCAGGGTGCTGAGCGTCAGCTTCGGGCCGAGCACGGTGCCGAGCACGCCGCCGACCGCGTAATAGGTACCGGAGGTACCGCCGGTCGCGAGGGTGATCTTGACGGGGTTCGCCGCTGGGGCAGCCGAAGTGCCGTCCGTCGCCGCGGGCGTGGTGGTCTCCGCCGCCGGCGCCGGGGTCGTCGAGGAGCCGGAGCTGCTGTTGCCGCACGCTACCAGCGCGAATACCATGACGGCGGCAAGAATGAGCGCTACAATCTTTTTCATGTCACAATCTCCTTTTTCATATAGATTATCCCTCTCACAGGATAGCTTTATTTTAGACTTTTTATAAGGCGCATGCAATAGTTTTTGGGCATTTTCGCTGATTTCGCCAAATATTCATCGCTCATTTTGTGAAGATTTGTTGCATTTAATCAACAATTTTAATGAGCATTATCACTTTTTCCAATAAAAAGGACATTCCGCTTATGCGCGGAATGTCCTTTTTATGCAAGTTTTATACAGTTTTTATTCGTTTTTTACTTCTGAGACTTGCTGTCCACAGCCTTGCGAAGCAGCTTCGTGAACTCGTCTCTCGGCATCGCGCCGAGGTCGCCGTCCGCGCGGTGGCGCGGGGAAACGGTGCCGTTCTCCATATCGCGGTCGCCGACGACGAGCATATAGGGCACCTTTTCAAGCTGCGCCTCGCGGATCTTCTTGCCGATCTTCTCGTTGCGGTCGTCCACCTCGGCGCGGAAGCCGAGGTCGTTGAGCTCATCGGCGTACTGCGCGCAATACTCGTTCGCGCGGTCGGTAATGGGCAGCAGCTTGACCTGCACGGGCGCGAGCCATGCCGGAAAGGCGCCCATCGTCTCCTCGATGAGGTACGCCATGAAGCGGTCGAGGGAGCCGAGGATCGCGCGGTGCAGCACGACGGGCGTCTTCTCGGCGCCGTCGGCGTCAACGTACTTGAGGTCGAACTTCATCGGCAGGCAGAAGTCGAGCTGGCAGGTGGAGAGCGTGTACTCCGCTCCGACGGCGGGCACCACGTTCACGTCCAGCTTCGGGCCGTAGAACGCCGCCTCGCCGATCTCCTCGGTGAAGTCGATGCCGAGCTCGACGAGCACCTCGCGCAGCGCGCTCTCGGCGGTGTTCCACATCTCGTCGTCCTGATGGTACTTCTCCGTGTCGGCGGGATCGCGCAGCGACAGGACGCAGCGGTAATCGGTGATGCCGAAATCCTTATAGGTCGCGAAGATCAGGTCGCAGACCTTGGCGACCTCGTCCTTGATCTGCTCCGGCGTGACGAACAGATGCGCGTCGTTCTGGCAGAAGTGCCTGCCGCGCTCGATGCCCTTGAGCGTGCCGGACGCCTCGTAGCGGAAGTCATGCGCAATCTCGCCGATACGGATCGGCAGGTCGCGGTAGGAGTGCGGGCGGTTCGCGTAGATACGCATATGGTGCGGGCAGTTCATCGGGCGCAGGACGTACATTTCGTCCTCGACCTCCATCGCGGGGAACATATTCTGCTGGTAGTGGTCCCAATGGCCGGAGGTCTTGTACAGGTCGACGGTGCCGACGCAGGGCGTCAGGACGTGCTGATAGCCGAGCTTGAGCTCCTTGTCGCGGATATAATTTTCGAGGATACGCCACACGGTATAGCCCTTGGGCAGGAACATCGGCATGCCGCGGCCGACCAGCTCGTCGGTCATGAACAGCCCCAGCTCGCGGCCCAGCTTGCGGTGGTCGCGCGCCTTGGCCTCCTCAAGCTTTTGCAGATACTCGTCAAGCTGCTCCTTCTTCGGGAACGCGACGCCGTAAATGCGCTGGAGGCTCTGGCGCTTCGCGTCGCCGCGCCAATAGGACGCGTTGCAGGCAGTCAGCTTGAGCGCGTTGCCCTTGATGCGGCCGGTCGAGTCGATGTGCGGGCCGGCGCAGAGGTCGGTGAACTCGCCCTGCTTGTAAAAGCTGATGGCGGCGTCCTCCGGCAGATCGTTGATGAGCTCGACCTTGTACGGCTCCCCGCGCTCCTCCATAAACCTGACGGCTTCCTCGCGCGGCAGCTCAAAGCGCTCTAATTTGAGCTTTTCCTTGCAGATCTTGCGCATTTCATCTTCGATCTTGTCCATGATCTCCGGCGTAAACGCGAACGGCGAGTCCATGTCGTAATAGAAGCCCATGTCGATGCTCGGCCCGATAGCGAGCTTGACCTCGGGATAGAGGCGCTTCACCGCCTGCGCGAGCACATGGGAGCAGGTGTGCCAATAGGTCTTGCGGTACTCGGGATTGTCCCAACTGAACGCGAAGTTTTCTTCTGCCATGATGATATCTCCGTTAAAATATAATAGGTGTCGAACGGAGAAAGTGTAGCCCGATTTGCCGCTTTTGTCAAGTGGGCGTTTCTGCCTCGCCGGGCGCGAGCAGCATCATCGCGCAGCCGAGCGCCATGAACCAAAAGCCGAAGCGCAGCCCGACAAAACAAGCGCTCTTTACCGCGATGTATGTCAACAGAAGGAAATATATGGTAAATCCTCCGGAAATCGTTTTCGCGCCGGCGGTCCTTCCTTTTATAAAGAGAAGCGCCGCGGCTGCCAAATAAATGAAGTTCAATGATACCACGCAGACGGTTCCAAAGGCCGTCGCGTCCGACAAGGGCAAAAACGGGCGCGTAATGACGAACGGCGCGCCCTCCCAAACACGCTCGTCAAGAAACGGCAGAAAAATCCCGATCGCGGCGAGGATCGCCCCGATGGGGCCGATATAGACGCGCCATTTTGCCATTGTCATACTCCCCTTCCTTTTCCGCTTGAATAAACAATCCTCTGCATGTAGCGTAATCATTATTCCGATATGGGGATTATATCCCCTTAATATTGGAGATTATAACCCCCATAATGCCATTAGTCAAGATCGGGGGTATTCAAGAATGATAAAATTTGATATACTCTGGCAAACAATGAAAAATAGTGGCATTTCAACCTATCAGCTTCGTGTAAAAGTC